>CAYYCI010000444.1:0-4202 GCA_964470215.1 uncultured Planctomycetota bacterium | reverse complement strand
TCCCCACCTGCCGCCGATGGGGTTATCGAGAACCCCATAATCAGGGGCCACACTCGGCCG
Source organism: uncultured Planctomycetota bacterium (assembly GCA_964470215.1). Classification (GTDB taxonomy): domain Bacteria; phylum Planctomycetota; class PUPC01; order DSUN01; family DSUN01; genus CAYYCI01. Next base: position 4,142 of record CAYYCI010000444.1, on the reverse strand, counting down.
GCGGGAACGGTCAGGAGAAGGGGGCAACTTGTCCCAGGCCGGGCTGCGCCCGCGAGGTGGGTTCCTTCGCGCGCTTCACAACACGCAGCGCTCGTCCTCGCGAGACGCGGGGGGCATGGAGTGTGTCGGTCTGCGCGCCCCGCCCATATGCTCCGGACTTGACAGGTTGGGCGAGTCGGGGCTACAGTGATGCTCGAAAGGACTGGCGCCGCGCGTCCTTGCGAGACCGCGGGCTGGACGTCAACGAGAGCGCAGACCGCGTGGGTGTGGGGCCGGCAACTTGCGGCTACTACGCGGTCGGCCAGGCCGAAACTGACCTCGCTGCCTCTGTCGAGAAACGTCGGAGGGCGGGAACTTTTAGCCCCCGAACCCCGCAGATTAAGGCCGGGGGCTTATGGCCCCGCTCGTCCCCGAGGGTCCAAAGCGAGCAATGGTTGTCGCGCTCAGGTATGTCTTGGTGATCTTCGGCGCACGGTGGTTGACCGGGGGTTTGATTCGCAGGTCTGAACAAGCAGACCTATTCTCGCGGGAGTGGGCGCCGGCAAAGGGCTGTGTGGCTTTGGTCTTGTTGCTTGCTCCGTGCGCCTCAGCCGGAGAGTTTCGCGTGCCGCTGATGGACCACCCGCCCAGGCTCGATGGCAAGATCGAGCCGCGCGAGTGGCAACGCTCCATCGCGCTAAGCGGCTTCGCCTTCCAGGGTCGCATGGACCGCCGAAAAGCCACCGGCTACGTCGCCGCCACCGAAACCCACATCTACCTCGCCATCGCTTCCCAACTCCCCGACGAAGGCGAACTTCTGGCACGCGTCCACAAGAACTCCGTCAAGGTCGTCTACGACGACTCGGTCGAGGTCTGGCTCGACCCGACCCCGGGGTCCGAACACGGCCAGACCTTCCAGATGCTGGTCAACCCCCTCGGCTACCGCGGCTACAAGCACCACGCGCGAGGGAGAGTCCGCGAGAACCCGACCTGGGGAGGCAACTGGCAGGTGGCCAATGGCTTCCACGATCGCCACTGGCACTGCGAAATAGCCATCCCCATCGAGCAGGTGGCGCCAGGCCGAAAGGCCACCGAGGGCGCCTGGGGAATCAACCTCTGCCGAAACTGGAAACAGCCCTGGGCCTTCTCGTCCACCGGCGGCCAGGCATACGCCCCGACCGACACCTTCGCCTTTTCTCCCGACAACGCCCCTGCGATCCACCACACGATGCGAGGCGACCCGTTCGCCGGTCGAATTGACCAGGAACTCGCCCTGTTCAACCCCGGCCCGCGGCCGCTGAACTTGAAGGCTAGCCTGGAACTGGCCCGCGACCTGATGCCTGGCCTCCGGGCCGAGAAGGAAATCACGCTTCGGCCGGGGCAGCGCGCCGCCATCCCCTTGAAGACCCGCGACGAGAGCACGAAGAAGTTCAGGCTGGTGCTTCGGGTGGCCTCGCCCGACGGAAACACGGTCTATTACCACAGAAGCCTCTCCTGGCAAAGGGGCAAGCCGTGGCGATGGGTGGTCAGGAAGAAAGAGGTCCTGCCCATTGACTGCCAGTTCGCCTACTACCCCTATTTGAACCGGTTCCGCCTCCTGGCCGACATCTCCAACCTCTCGCCCGAAGCCCGCCTGGACCGGCTCGTGGCTGTCCTCCGTAAGAAAGGCTCGCGGCGGGCGATCAGGTCGGTCGTCCTCGACCGCTTCGTCGAGGGCAGGCAGGAGGTCTCGTTCGAAGTCCCGCCGCTCGAGGGCGCGTACGAACTGGCCCTGAAGGCCGAGGGCGAGAAGGTCCCACGGGGCGAATTGGTCAAGGAGTTCGAGCGGCAGCGCTTCGACTGGGAGCGCAAGGGCCTCGGCACGAGCAGGAAGGTCTTTCCTCCCTTCGAGCCAATCGCCGCCGAGGGGAAAACCCTCAGGGTCGTCCTGCGCGAACACACCCTCGGCGACCTCGGCCTCTGGGACCAGGTGGTCGCCAGGGGCAAGCCCCTCCTCGCCGAGCCGATGCGCCTCGTGGCGCTGGCCGACGGCCAGAGCCATCGGGCGAGGCCAAGCCACTTCCGATTCCTCCGAACCGATCCAAACGAGGTCGTCGCGATCTCCGACCTCCAGGCCGGACCGCTCCGGGGCACGCTGACCACCACCTGGGACTACGACGGGCTGATGCGGGCCGACCTCAAGCTCGAGCCAACCGCTACGACCATCGAGGCGCTGCGACTCGAGGTGCCGCTCCGGGCCGAACAGGCCACCATGCTCCACGCCATGGCCGACGGCATCCGAAACACCGTCTACATCCGAGTGCCCGAGAGCGACGGCGTGGTGTGGGACGCGAGCAAAGTCCAGGTGAACGACTTCCCGAAGAACTTCTGCACCTACATCTACCTGGGCACCCCCGTCCGTGGGCTCTGCTGGTTTGCCGAGAACGACCGGGGCTGGTCGTGGGATAGCGAGAAGCCGAATCTCGAGGTCCGACGCCAGCCCGGCAAGGTCGTTCTGGTTGTCCACCTCATCAACAAGCCGACGACCGTCCACCGCCCCCGCACGATCACCTTCGGCCTGATGGCCGCGCCGGTGAAGCCGAGAGTGGGGAATTGGCGATACGCCTGGAGACGCGAAAACTACACCCTCCTCGGCACCGACATCAACTGGCTCGCCCGCGGCAACTGCGGCTCCGTCTATCCCGCCGCCAGGGACCTCTACCTCTGGGAAATGCTCAAGCGGGGCAACCGCGAGCGACTCTCCGACCAGGAGATCGAGAAGGTCATCGAGCGCGGGAAGCCCTACTTCGAGCCTTACGGCCCGGCCTACCTCGAGCGCTTCGTCCGCCACGTCCGCCACAACCTCCGCGCCCGCTACGGCAAGAAGATGGTCTTCTACTACAACCGCGCCTCCTGCCAACTCTTCCCCGAGTTCCAGACCTTCCAGGACGAGTGGTCCCTGACCGACTTCCGCACCGTCGGAAAGGGCAAAGGAGTCGGGGAGATCAAGATAGTCCCCTCCCCGAGTTACATTGACCACGCCCTCTGGTGGTACGGAAAGTCGTTCGATGTCGCCGGCAATCAAGGCGTTTACTGGGACAACTACTTCTTCGTCGCCTCCTGCAACACAGCCATGACCGGCGCCTACCGCCGCCCCGACGGCTCGACCAGGCCCTCGACCGGCATCTGGGGCCTTCGCGAACTGGTCAAGCGCACCTTCATCTTCATGAACGAGCGCGGCATGAGACCCATCACCATGGTCCACATGACTTCAACTGGCATCCTCCCCCTCTATTCGTTCGCGACGGTTCAATACGACTGGGAGTGGAAGTACTCCCAGGGCGACGTGCAATATCGCTTCCCGCGAGAATACATCCTGCTCGTCTCGACCGGCGAGTTGGCGGGCACCTGGCCCGTCCTCCTGGGCGACCACGGCAAACTCGCCCGCGACGAGTGGACCCAACGGACGTTCGCGGGCGTGTGCCTCGTCCACGAACTCGACGGCTGGGGCGCGGGGAAGGCCTGGAAGAGCCTCTTCGCCCACGTCCATCGCCTCGTCGAGACCCCCGGGGTCGAGGTCTATCGCTACTGGGACGACCGCCCCCAGCCCATCCGCGCCGACGACCCCGACCTGCCCACCATCGTCTATGCGCTCAAGGGCCGCGAGGCCCTCTTCGCAATCACCAGTTACGCCGACGAGGACCGCGCCGCCACAATCTCGATTGACCCGAAGCCGCTGGGCCTCGAGGGCGGCTATGTGGTCGTTGACGCCGAGAGCGGCCAGCGCGTCCCCGTGCGAAACGACCGCCTGGCCCTCAAGATCGAGAAACACGACGTCCGCGAATTCCGCCTCCTCCCCGCACCCCACAAATGACCGCCCAGACGGGCGACGCACCGCCTCGCCCCTACAACACAATCCCGGCAGACGCGGCGTCTTTGCCACCCGCCCCACAGGCTGGAAAGCCCGTGCCACCAATTAGGGCCTGGAGAGGTTGGAGGGACGAGGGGCTGTAGGGGCACGACACGTCGTGCCCGCTGTCGGCGGGGCGTCTCCGCCCCGCGGCCCACAGGCTGGAAAGCCCGTGCCACCGGGATTGTGAACTGGAACGCCTTGAAACTATGAAGGAAGCCCGCGCGTGGTCTTGAAGGAGGCCGGGGCTGTGGGCTTTGGCACGCTTTTGTGC
>CAYYCI010000443.1:0-4216 GCA_964470215.1 uncultured Planctomycetota bacterium | reverse complement strand
TTCCTGGTCGACGGCGTGGACATGCGCACCTACGGATCGAGAGGACAGCAACGCGCTTTCTCATCGGTTCCATGTTCACCAACCCGCGCCCGCCTGTCAAGGTCGGCACGGAGGGGACATTCTTTTCCTTGTCGCCTGGGCGGCGATTGCGGTGGAAAAAGGCTGCCAAAGCCCACGCGCCCCGGCGCGTTGCCATCCCGGGTTTCCTCGTAAGTGTGCCACCGGCCTCCGCGCCGCCTTGCCGCTTTTGGCCGAAGCAGCGGCTCGTGTGTTTTGACAGCGCGCGCCGGGCGGGAATATAATCCGCAGAGGGGGGGAAATGGGAAAGGAGGCCCTCGGGATGCGCGCCTTCAAAGAGGTGGAAGAAGCGGTCAAGGACTACCCGGTCAAGGACGTGGCAGTCGCCGTGGCGGAGGACTACACGGTCCTCGAGGCTATCTCGGAGGCGACGAAGCGAGGAATGATCAGGGCGATCCTGGTCGGGGACGAACTGGCGATCAAGCGTGTGGCCGAGGAACACGAGATAGACATCTCCGGGGCGACGATAGTCCACGAGCGCTCGCCCGTCAAGGCGGGCAACACCGCCGCGGCAATCGTCGGGAAGGGCGAGGCGGATATCCTGATGAAAGGCCACATCCACACCGACGATTTCCTTCGCGCGGTGCTCGACAAGGATAACGGGCTGCGTACGGGCGCCATCATGAGCCACGTCTACGTCTTCGAGCACCCCGAACGCGACCAGTTCCTTTTCCTCTCCGACGGCGCCATGAACATCGCCCCTGACCTCGGGATGAAGGCGGGGATCATCCTCAACGCGGTCCACGTCGCCCACGCCTTCGGGGTGGAGGAGCCCAGGGTGGCGGTGCTCGCCGCCGTCGAACTCGTCAACCCGGCCATGCCGGCCACGGTGGACGCCGCGACCCTCCACATGATGGGCGAGCGGGGCCAGTTCTCGCCCAAGTGCCTCATCGAGGGGCCTTTTGGCTTCGACAACGCGGTCAACCAGTGGGCGGCAGACCACAAGGGCATCCGGGGCTCCGTGGCCGGGAAGGCCGACGTGTTGATCGTCCCCGACATCGAGGCCGGGAACATGCTCGCCAAGTCGTTCGTCTACATGGCCGGTCTGACGGTCGCCGGGCTGGTCATCGGGGCGAAGTGCCCGGTGGTCCTGACCTCGCGGGCCGATAAGGCCGAGGCCAAACTCGCCAGCATCTTCTGCGCTGTCTACATGTCCCACATCACCCGAGAACTCCGCCTGAAGGTCGGAAAGGTTCATTATTAGGACCACGAGATGGCGGTGAAACTGTCGGCAGCGCTCAGCCTCGAGACGCGCCAATCGTTCGCCGACTTCGCGGCGTATGCGCACGAGCTGGGCTTGCGTTGCCTGGCCGTGCCTTTCGAGCCGGCATGGGGCGAGCCTCGATTGCTCGCGCTGCGTGAGGCGTGCGATAGGGCCGGGGTAGAGATCGTCGCCCTCGGGTGCCACTGCAACTTCCTTACCCCCCGCGAGGACGAAGTCCGCGAGATCTTCGCCCGACTGGGCGCGGCGCTCAGGGCCGGCGCGCTCCTGAATGCCAATTGCGTCATCACCCACGCCGGCTCCCGGCACCCCGACCCCGACCAGCCCTACGCGCCTCACCCGGAAAACTGGGCCGACAGGACCTGGGACACACTCATCCAGCGCATCTGGGCGCTCCTCGACGAGGTCGAGGACAACGGTGTGTGCCTGTGTTTCGAACCCAGGCCAACGACCACCCTCAACACCCTCGAGGCGCTGGCTGAACTGGTGGCCCACTCGGCGAGCGTCCGGGTGCGCGTTGCCCTGGACCCGGCCGCGATCGTGACCGGCGAGGCAGGGCGGGAAAGCGGCCGCGCACTGGCCGAGATTTTCGCTCGGCTGGCCGACACCATCCGCGCCGCCTACGCCACCGACCTCGAGGTCATCGAGGCGGGGGAGGAACTCCGAGCGCGGCCCGCCCCACTCGGTCACGGTTGCCTCGACTACCCGACTTACCTGAAACTCCTCAACGCGCTTCGGGACGATACGCCGCTGATCGTCCCGCGGCAAGGCTCGGAGGCGGCTTATCGCCGGGCGCGCGAGTTCATCGCCGAAGCCGCCAGGCAGGCGGGAATCAGCCTTGCTTGAGGGGGACGAAACACAACAGGCTCAGGGGCTCCGGGCCGTCGTTGGCGAAGTGATGGACCTCGTTCGGCTCGACCAACACGGCTGTGCCGGGGATCAGCTCCTTCTCCCCATCGGCTCCGACCACGTTGCCCCTGCCCGAGAGGATGAAGACCTCGTGTTCCCAGGGATGGGTGTGGTGTGGGGTGTGGCCGCCGGGAGCGATCTCGAAGTGGCGCATGGCGAAGGTCGGAGCGCCATCTCCCTCGGCGATAACCCACCGAATCTTAACGCCCACGGCGCCTTCCTCGACCTCCTGTGCCGGAACCTCGCTGTAATGTTTGACCTTCATTGAAGCACCTCCTGTTGTTTCGCATCATAGCGGTGCGCAATCGCGGGGTCAAAGCCCGCGCGGCTCGACCACGCAGCGATGGGACGGGGCGGACCAATCGGACAGGTCCGACCCGTCCGCCCCGCGCCACTTGAACCCCAGAGCCGAGGCTGTAGACTCCCTGGCAGCCGCGAAAGGAGAGCCGACGGTGATCGATGTCCACACCCACATCGGTCGCATCTGGCGCGGCCGCCCACACCTGACCGCCGGCAAACTCGTCCGTTGGATGGACCGCCACGGGATCGAAAGGGCCTGCGTTCTCGCAATCGAAAACCCCGAAGAACTCCACTACTACGTCCCAACGACCTACGTCCTCAGATCCTGCCGCCGATACCCCGACCGCCTCACCCCGTTTTGCAACGTTGACCCGAGGATCGAAAACTCCAGCCCGTCCACCGACTTCCAGAGCATCATCGGGGACTACGTCGAGGCCGGGGCGCGGGGGTTCGGCGAGTGCCTCGCCGGCCTGCCCATTGACGACCCCCGCCACCTGGCTCTCTTCAAGGCCTGCGGGCGGCTCGGCCTCCCCGTGATCGTCCACATTGACCACCTGCGCTGCACCGACAGGCTCGGGCTGCCGGGGCTGCGGCGAGTCCTCAAGGAATGCTCACGAACGGTTTTCATCGCCCACGCCCTCCACTGGTGGGCAGAGATAAGCGCCGACGTCCGCGAGGAGGACCGTGGCAGCTACCCGGAGCGCCCCGTTGTGCCCGGCGGGGCGGTCGAGGAAATATTCAAGGAATTCCCGAACATCCACGCGGACCTCTCGGCGCGCTCCGGCTACAACGCGCTGACGCGCTCCCCCGAGTTCGGCCGCAAGTTCCTCGAGCGCTGGCATGAGCGCCTGCTCTTCGCCACCGACTACCTGATGCCAGGCCAGAAATGCCCGATCATTGACTACATCCGCCAGGTGGACATCAGCCGCAAGGCCCGCCGCAGGATAACCCGCGACAACGCGCTTCGCCTCCTTCGTCTCAGGAAACGATAGAGCGAGACAACCGATGCGCCATTTCCTCTTGTCTATTGGTCTGTTGTTGGGCGTTTGCGAGGCCGCCGGCCTGCCCGAGCGGGCGCTGGACGCCACGAAGCGGGCCACGCGCTTCTTCACCGAAAAGGTCTCTTGTCGAGGCGGTTACCTGTGGCGATATTCCGCCGACCTGAAGGAGCGCTTCGGCGAGGGACGCGCCACCGCCGACCAGGTGTGGGTCCAGCCGCCGGGGACCCCCGCCGTCGGGATGGCCTTCCTGCGCGCCTACGGGGCCACCGGCGAGAGACAATTCCTCGAGGCCGCGCTCGCCGCCGCCAGGGCGCTCGCCTGGGGGCAACTCCACTCGGGCGGCTGGTACTACTACATAGACTTCGGGACCCCGCCGCGCCGCCCGCTCGCCTATCGCCACCTGTCGCGCTCGGCCGCGGCCAGGTTGCGGAACTACTCCACCCTCGACGACGACACGACTCAGTCCGCACTCAGTTTCCTGATGGCCGTTGACCGCGTGGCGAAGGATGCGCCCATCCACGAGGCGGTCGAATTCGGCCTCGAGGCCCTCTTGAAGGCCCAGTTGCCGAAAGGCGGCTGGCCACAGGTCTTCGGCCGGCCCCCGCCCGAACAACGCTACGCCACCTACGTGAGGATCGAACCCGACGACACCCGAACGACCCACAAACGCCCCACCCGCTACTGGCACTACTACACCTTCAACGAC
>CAYYCI010000442.1:0-4225 GCA_964470215.1 uncultured Planctomycetota bacterium | reverse complement strand
CGCCCCATCTTGTCGGTCGCGGCGCCGCCCTCGAAGTCCCACCAGGCGAAAGGCTCCGGCGTCGAGGGCTGATTGGGCCTGAGCGCGGCTATCTGCTGGACGCTGAGGGCCACGTGGTAGATGCGCGCGTCCTCGATCGAGCCGGTGAAAAAGCAATTCGGCCGCGCGGCGTCGGTGTGGCGGAGTCCCATCAGGACGAAACTCCCGCGTCCGAATCGCTCCGGGTTGCGGATGGTGTACGTGGCGCAGGTCTCCCCGTTGCGGTAGATGGCGATCTGGTTGCCCTTGTAGGCGATTGCGATCTGGACGAAGGTTTTGTCGTCGGCGCTCTCTCGCGGCCAGTCGGCCTGGTTCCTGGCGGTTCGGCGGAAGAGGTCGCTGCCAGCCATCCACCTGGCGGGGGACAGTTCGCCGAGGACGATTGCATCGAAGACCCCTCTGGGCTTCTCGATGGTCAGGACGCTTCCGCCGCGTTGGGCGAGGTTCGTCGGGGCGACCCAGGCGACGAGGGTCTTGTCGCGTAACGGCTCGACCCCGGCGCCCAGGACAACCGAGGCCACGCCGAGGAAAAGCCACAGTGGGTGCCTGGCACGACGCGTCGTCATCCGCACATCCTTTTCAATAGTTCGCGGAACAGTTGGCGGCGGATGCCCGCCAGCGCTCGGCGCGAGTGTACAACCGTGGTCGGGGTGATCAAGTGCCGCGCCAGGCAACTGCCCCGGACGGGCATCAACGAGTCGGCAAGGTCCCGACAAGCCGGCTCCTCGAAAGCCGCTGCGGCAAGGTCGAGCGCGGTTGCCAGAGCGAGACGGCTGCCGGTCCGGCTCGCCGTGTCGCGGAGCGATTCCGCATCGAGCGGCCCCGCCGTTCCCCTTGCGGCCTGGAGCACGTCGCAGAGGGGCTGGAGGCGATCGAAGCGATGGCTCATGGCGGCGTGGACGGCGGCCACCAGCAAAAGCGAGCTCGACGAGAGGCGCGGAGGGGCCGCGGTGTCGCGGGCCAGATCGCCGAAAGCGACCGAGCAACGCCTTCGCAGCGGCGGGGAGTTGACCAGGTTCCAGTGCAGTTCCACCGCCCAATCCGCGGCGTCCTCGCGTCGCCAGGTTTCTTCCGCATACTTACCGGGGTACTTGCCGCCCGATTGGCTGGCGCGGCGATACCCCAGCGCGGTCAGGACCCCTCCGGCAGCGTCGAACGCTTCGCGCGGCAGGAGAAAATCGAGGTCGGTGAACGGCCTGAGCGCAGGGTCGGGATAGAGGCGGTCGGCGAATGTCCGCCCCTTGATTACGACCGCCGGGATGTTTTTGTCGGCGAATGCGGTCTCGATGGCCCCCAGGCGCTTTCGCAGGAGCATGCACAGGCCGATGCGCGGGCGCAGAATCTCGTCGGCGACCTCTCGTAGTAACTCGATGCCGGCCCGGGAGGCGCCGGCGGCCTCCTCAGCCGCAGAGCGCTCGGCGTTCCGCACCAGCGCTGGCAGGACGCCGTGCCAGTCGGCGAATCGGCAGAACCCGTGAACATCGAGCCCCGCGGGCCATTCCCTTGCCTCGTGCCTCCCCTCCGGGTCAGCGAGGCGAAGGAACCAGCGCTCGAAGCCACCTCTGGCCATTGCCTCAGTCCCGGCGTTTCAGAAGGGCCACGACCTGGTCGTGGAGGGACGCCAGTTGTGGGCCGACGCTGAGCCGCCAGGTCGGGCAGGCGCCGACGAGCGCGGCCAGCGCTCTGAAGGCATCGCCCGCAGGGCCGCGGGCGCTCGGGTCGGTCGCGCGGACGTTCTCGTTGACCAGCCGGGCGACTGCTTCGTCCTTCGCTAATGGCTCGAGGCGGTGGCGCTGACTGTTGTGTTCCTCGAGGAAAAGGACCAGGCCCGGCTCGGCCATCTCCAACGCGCCCCGCCCCGCGAGCGAAAGGAGGTCCACCATGAACTCGTCGGCTGCCCTCGGGGCAGCAGCGCAGTGTGGCTCCAGCCACGGCATCAACTCCACCGTCTTGCGGTGGACCTTACACGGCCGCGGCAGGCCCCACACCCGCTGGCCATCGTCGCTGTGGTGGAGGAATGTGGCGTCGTCGCTGAGGAGTTGCATGCCCGCGCGGCCGAGCGCTAGAGCCGTCGTGGTCTTGCCCAGGCCGCTGCGGCCCGAGACCAACACCGCGCGCCTTTCGCGGCCAACGGGGCAAGCGAGACTGGCGGCGTGGACGACGAAGTGGCCGCTCCGCGACAGGAAGTCACACAGGACAGGCAAGAGCGCGCCCAGGCCGAGGCACCACTCCGCCCCCGGAGCAACGGCGAGCGATGCCGTGGTCCCACGAACGCACGTTCGTGCGAGGCCGGGGACAATCAGCGCCCAGCCCGAAGGCCCGCGGAACGAGACCGCCGGGGTGCCATCCGGCAGGGGGCCTCGCCAATGTTCCTCCATGCCGCGCGGCGGGGTCGGCGCGAGGTCCTCGGCGACGTGGTGAATGCTGAGCGTGAATTCGGTTTCGACGGGAGCCTCGAGCTCGAACGGGCCGATTATCCTGCGGAGGGTATCGAGGTCTCTCGGGTCGTCGGCCTGGACGGCGATGCGCACACCACACACATCGAAGGCTGCGCGCAAGAACTGCTTCCCGGACGCAGGGGGATCATCACACATTCCAGGAGGGTCGAGGCGTCGAGCCTCTTTGCTCGCCTCTACTCTTCGACCCGCCCGCCTTCGCCGTCGGTCACCACCAGGGGCGCTCCCCTCGCCACTTCCGCAAGTTTCTTGCGGCGCTTGAGCCTCGGGCGTTCGTAGCGTTTCCTCTTCATGCCCTCTACTCCTTCGAGGTTTTCCCCGGCCCCGGCCTACACTATGCCAGGCGCGAGCGCCCATGTCAAGTGAAAAAGCGCCCATACCAGGCAACCGAACCGTTGACACCGCGGGCCGGCGGATGGTATGATGAGGTTTGGACGGGCCGCTCCCAATCGGAGGAGTCATGATGAAGACAGCAATCGCCATCGCCGCCCTCTCGGCTCTCGGCTGCCTCGCATTCGCCGACGTCGTCCACCTCAAGAACGGGGGAACCCTCGAAGGCCAGGTCGTCGAGGAAGGCAACCAGATCGTCATCAAACTCCCCGTCGGCGAGGTGCGCGTCAGCCGCGACGCCGTCCAGGCCATCGAGAAGAAACCCGGAGCACTCGCCGAATACCAAAAGCGCGTCGCCGCCACCAAGGACGACGACCCCCAGGCACATTACAAACTCGGCGTCTGGGCACTGAGCGTCGGCCTCAAGCGGCAGGCCGAGGAAGAGTTCAAGAAAACCATCGCCCTCGACCCCGACCACGCCGCCGCACACAAGGCCCTCGGCCATCGCCTCGTCGCCGGGCGGTGGATGAGCGAAGACGACGAGATGAAGGCCCGCGGCCTCGTCAACTACAAGGGCGAATGGATGACCCCCGAAGCCGCCGCAAGGCTCCGCACCCTCGAGGCCGAACTCGAGCTCGCCCGCGAGAAGCGCAAGGCCGCCGAACTCGAACTCCAAAAGACCAAGGAGCAACTGAAAGCCCAACAACCCAACATGCCCACCTACACCACCACCAACCCCTACGACGAATACTACTCCACCCGCCAACTCCGCCGCCCCTACACCTACTACTGGATCACCCCCGACTACTCCCCCTCCTACATCGGCCCATCCTATTGGCTCTGGTATCGCCCCTACCGCTACCGCGGCTACTACCACCACCACCGCCACGACTAACCGATCGGATGGCGCGTCGCCCCGCCCACAATCCTTCGCGCCCCTCCATTCCCAGGGGCTCAGGGTCCGTGCCCGTCCACCCGCGGAATGGCTGACGCCCCGGGCCCTGGAACCGCGGATGAGCTGAGATAAACACGACCGGGGAACTTGCCACAGATCAGCCCCCATGAACACAGATGGGCGAGAGAAGGCGTTCAAAGGCTCTTCGTGGTCTTCGTGTCCTTCGTGGATTCCGCCCCAAAATGGCTTTGTTTCGCAGAATTAGCTTTGCCGAACTCCGAGCTCCCTCGATGACTCGGGCGAGGCGCTCACTCCTGGCCCGCGGCCTCACACTGGCCACGCGGGAAGCCGTCGTCCGAGCAAGGGAGTCCGCAGGTCCCGCCCACTACATCGATCATATCGGAAATCCCCGATCTGTCAAGGGCAAAAATCCCGCTGCTGTCATGCCACAGGGAAAATGTCACCCCTGAGCCACAGGGATTCTGTCATCCCCCCCTCCCGTCCC
>CAYYCI010000441.1:0-4225 GCA_964470215.1 uncultured Planctomycetota bacterium | reverse complement strand
CTTCAACGGCAAACTCCTCTGGAAGAAGCGCCTGGCGAACTGCCCGCCCAGGAAGTGCGTGGTCGCCGCGGGTGACAGGCTTTGCCTGGCCTCCGGGCGCCGCGGTCCGATAGCGGTGCTCGACGCCGCCACCGGCAAGAAACTGCTCACGTGCCCGCGCACCGAGGGCACCGACGAAATGGTGGTCGTCGGTACGACGGCGATTGCCCACGTCCGCGGCTCCCGTCGCTCGAAGGACGGCCTCGACGACTCGATCCTGGCACTCGACATCACCAGCGGGAAGCGCTTGTGGGAAACCCCCTCGCGCCACATCGTCCGCGAGTCCCTCGCCTCGGCCGGTGGGCGGGTCTTCTTCCACGACGGCAAGCAGGTAGTTTGCCTCCGCCTCCAGGATGGGAAACCCAGGTGGCGGAAGCCGTGCTCGGCGAGCGCGCGCGGCGGGATGCTGATGGTCTATGGCGGCTCGGTGTTGGTCGGCACTTCCAGCGGCTTGAGCGCCTTCGCCGCCGAGGACGGCAAGCCACTCTGGAAGGGACCGCGGCCCCACCGCCGCCTCGGGGTCTTCGGCGCCTCGGGCCTCATCTGGCTGAGCAGCATCCTCGAGGGCGGCCGGACCTTCCTCTGGACCCCCGCCCCGGTGGTCGCCAGGGGCTACGATCCGAGGACCGGCCAGGTCAAGCGAACCGTTACCGTCCCGAGGCTCGTTACCCCCGGCCACCACATCCGCTGCTACCCGGCGAAAGCCACCGAGCGCTACCTCCTGTTGCCGAAGCGCGGAGTGGAGTTCGTTGACCTGCGGGGCGAGAACCACATGCGCCACGACTGGCTCCGGGGGCCCTGTGGCCACGGGGTGATCGCGGCCAACGGCCTGCTCTACGTGCCTCCCCATCAATGCTTCTGTTACCCCGGGTCCAAACTATCGGGCTTCTACGCGGTGGCAGCCACGGTGAGCGAGCGCCCGGAGGCGTCGGGCCCCCGCCTGGAGCGCGGCCCGGCCTATTCCGAGGCTCGCCCCTCGGACGCCACGGCGCCGGGCGACTGGCCGATGTACCGCCACGACCCACTCCGCAGCGGCCACGCGACCTGCGACCTGCCGCTGAAACTCGCTACGACGTGGCGACGGGAGTTCCGTAACCCCCTTTCCCAGCCCGTCGTGGTCGGCGCTCGGGTGTTCGTGGCCGAGAAGGAAGCCCACACCATCCACTGCCTGGCCGCCGACAGTGGAAGACCGGTGTGGACCTACACGGCCGGCGGTCGCATAGATTCCGCTCCGACCTGGCACGATGGGCTTCTGCTGTTCGGCTCGACCGACGGCTACCTGTATTGCCTGCGGGCCGAGGACGGCGCCCTGGTCTGGCGCTTCCGCGCCGCGCCGAGCGACCGCCGCGTCGTGGTCTTCGACCAGGTCGAGTCGGCCTGGCCAGTCCACGGCAGCGTGGTCGTCCAGAACGGCCTGGTCTATTGCACCGCCGGCCGCTCCTCGTTCCTCGACGGCGGCATCCGGGTCTATGCCCTCGAGCCGCGCACCGGCCGCCTGGTCCACCAGCGGCTCCTGAAGAGCGAGCCGCCAGACGTCCAGAAAAAGGCCGGGCGCCCGTTCGACATGGATGGCACACGTTCTGACCTCCTGGTCAGCGACGGCACGGACCTCTACATGTTCTTCGTCCGCCTGGCGCCCAATCTGACTGTCAAACCCGCCCCGCGGATCACCAAACTCGGCGACCGCCAGGTCTCGCTCCACCTGACCTCGAACGCCGGCTTGCTCGACACCTCGTGGTTCGACCGCAACTACTGGACCTACAGCCGCCGTTGGCCCGGCTACTACTTCGCCTACAACGCCCCGAAGTGTGGCCAGATTCTCGTCTTCGACGAGACCACGACCTACGGCCTCCACGTCTTCACCGGCCGCCAGGGCCATAGCCCGCGCTTCTGGCCTGGAAAGGACGGCTACGAACTGTTCGCCGACTCGAACGCCAATCGCCTCGTTCTGCGCCCGACCGCGATCGGCCGCGAGAAGGGCAGCGGGTACTCCCGCGCTCTCCTGCCACTCTGGTCGGTCAAGGTCCCCATCCGCGTGCAAGGCATGGTCCTGGCGGGCAAGCGGCTCTACATCGCCGGCCCGCCCGACGTCGTCCCGCTCGACGACCCATACGCGCCCTTCGAGGGCAGAAAGGGCGGCGTCCTCCGCGTCGTCTCGACCGAGGACGGCCGGCGCCTGGCCGAGACCTCTCTCGACCACCCGCCGGTCTTCGACGGGATGAGCGCGGCCGGCGGACGCCTGTACCTGGCGACCACGGCCGGCGGCCTCATCTGCCTGGGCGCAAAGCCCTGAGCGCACCGAGGAGGAAACCCTATGCCGACCACTCTCCCGCGACGCCGATTCCTGGCAACATTGGCCGGAGCGACCACCTTCGCCATCGTCCCGCGCCGAGTCCTCGGCGGGCGGGGCGCCAGGCCCCCCAGCGACAGGCTGGTGATCGCCGGGGTCGGCCTCGGCGCCAGGGGCGCCGACAACCTCAGGAACTGCGAGACCGAAACCATCGGAGCGCTCTGCGACGTGGACCAGCGCCTCCCCGCCGTCGTCTTCAAGCGCCACCCGAAGGCCAAACGCTACAAGGACTATCGCCGCCTGCTCGAGAAGGAGAAAGGCGTCGAGGCCGTCATCGTCGCAACCCCCGACCACACCCACGCCGTCATCACCGCCGCGGCCATGAAGGCCGGCAAACACGTCTACACCCAGATGCCCCTCGCGCACGACATCTGGGAGGTGCGCCAGGTGGTCGAACTTGCGCGCAAGAGCCGCGTCGCAACCCAGATGGGCAACGAGCGTTTCTCCGGCCCGACCATCCGAACCACCGTCGAGTGGATTCAGGATGGGTGCATCGGCGCGGTTCGCGAGGTCCACTGCTGGACCAATCGCCCGCAGTGGCCCCAGGGCCTCGCGAGGCCGAAGTCCACCCCGCCCGTCCCTGCACACCTGGACTGGGACCTCTGGCTCGGCCCGGCTCCTGCCCGCCCCTACCACCCGGCCTATCATCCCTGTAACTGGCGCGGCTGGCGCGACTTCGGCACAGGCGCCCTCGGGGCCGTCGGCTGCCACGAGATGGACGCGGCCTACTGGGCGCTCCGCCTGGCCGAGGCGCCGACTGTGGAGGTCGAGGCCGAGGCCGTCGGCGCCACTGCGGAGAGTTATCCCGTCGCCTCGACGATTCGCTATCGCTTCCCGGCCCGGGGCGACATGCCGCCGCTCACTCTCCACTGGTACGACGGAGGCCGGCGACCGCCAAGGCCACCCGAATTCCCCGACACCCGGGAGTTCGTTGGCAGCAACGGCACGATCTTCGTCGGCGAGAAGGCCGGCCTCGCATACGGCGCACTGGTCGCAGGGACACACCCTGGCCAGGCCGGCCCGCGCTTCATCCCCGAGTCGTTCGCCTACAAGCGCCCAAAGCCCAGAATCCCGCGCGTCAACCTCGGTGGTCGCTACGACGGCCAGGGCCGCCACGAGCAGGAGTGGATTCGCGCCTGCAAGGGTGGTCGCCCCGCGTGCGCCCGCTTCGAGATCACAGGCCCCCTGACCGAAATCGTCCTCCTCGGGAACGTCGCCATCGCGGCCCGAAAGCCCATCGTCTGGAACCGCCGCTCCGCAAAGGTCACCAACGAGCCACGAGCCAACGACTTCATCCGAAGGGCCTACCGCCGCGGCTGGAGCCTCTAAGGGCCATCGGGGGCGAGTGGGACCGCTGGGGCTGGCACCGCGTGACCTTCTTCGGCGACATCCGCGAGCCCGTCCTCGAACTCGCCAAGGCCCTGAACCCCAAGGGCGTCGAGGAGGCCTGAGCCCGGGCGACACTTCGGCCAGTCGCGGAACCTGTGAGAGGGGCGTGCCTGCTCCGCGTGTCGCGTTCGTAGGGGCACGGCACCGCCGTGCCCGCCTCGCGCCATGAGTAATTGGTTCCTGTAGGCGGGGCGTCCCGCCCCGCGTCCCACAGGCTGGAAAGCCTGTGCCACCAGGTGGTGTGCTGGAAAGGCTGTACCACCACGTGGTGTGTTGGAAAGCCTGAGACCATGAAGGAAATCCGCGCGTGGCCTTGAAAGGGGCCGGGGCTGCCATCCCGGGTTTCCTCATCGATGAATATGTCGCCGGGCGGCGGGGGCACGACACCGCCGTGCCCGCCTCGCGCCATGAGTAATTGGTTCCTGTAGGCGGGGCGTCCCGCCCCGC
>CAYYCI010000440.1:0-4227 GCA_964470215.1 uncultured Planctomycetota bacterium | reverse complement strand
CGAGAGCCGCCGGATGCAACTGCGGCGCGAGCATCCCGAGTTGAGCGACGAGGCCATAGCGGCGCTCGAAACCCAAATTGACGACGATCTGCGCCGCGAGGCCGACGCCTCCGTCCTCCCACCCGGTGATTGATCTCGATGGCACATCTATGAGGGAACCCGGGACGGCAGCGCGCCGGGGCGTGTGGGCTTTGGCACGCTTTTTGCACCGCAATCACCGGCCAGGCGAGAAGGAAAAGAATGCCCTGGCTGGCTGCCAACTCCGACCCCTCGTTCCGAAACGCCCCAGGGCGAATGCCTCGCGCGCTCTCGGCAAAGCATTCTTTCCCTTCTCGCCTGCATTGGGAACCCACGGTGCACAAAAGCGTGCCAAAGCCCACGCGCCCAAGTCTATTTGGAGCCAAACCACAGGCGTCCTGCATAGTCTCAGGCTTTGTTGCCTGCTGACCACACTTTCCTTCTTGGTGCCGCAGGCTTTCTTGCCTGTGCACCACATACTTCTCGGTGGCACAGGCTTTCTTGCCTGTGCACCACAGGTAGAGTCCGAGATGGCCATTGGAACCGACACGCGAGGAGCCGAGATGGCACCAGAGGACAAGCACGACGAACAGACGCCCCAGGCGGAGAGCGCCCGCAGGCTGCCGCCCGAGGAACACATCCACCGCCTCAACGAGGAGAACGCGCGCCGGCGCAAGGAGAACGAGGCTCTGAAGGCCCGGCTCGCCGTCCTCGAGCGAGCGGCCCGGCGCCGAGCGGTCGAGATGGCCCGCCGGGACGCGCTCTCGGCGCTGGTGCGAGCCGCGCGCGAGTCGGGCAAGAGCGTGGATGTCGAGAAACTCTCAGCCTTCGTCGAGAGCGGCATGCTCGCCCTCGACATTGACCTCGAGGCCGACGTGGAGGTGAAGGCCGACGGGAGCGCGGAACTGCGCAAAGAGGCCCTCGAACGCCTCGAGGCGGCCGTGGGCAGCGCGGTTGAACTTGCCGCGCGGGAGACCACCGTCGTGGGGCCACCGAGGCCGAGCGCCGAGCCCCCGGCCAATCGCGGCAAGGACGAAGGGCCGCCGCCTGGCTTCGCCAACGCCTGGGACACTCCCCAGGCCGTCTCGCTCGCCGACCGCGGGCGCAAGGAACTGCGCGATGCTGCAACGACGGACGAAGATGTCCAGGATGCAATAGGACGCCTCTGACCAGGGGCAAAGGACAAAGGAAAACAACAAGATGGCAGGACTGACCTCGACTTCGAACCTGGAGACCCTCTCCCAAATCTCGGCTGAACTGACCTACAAGTTCAAGCCGGGGTTCATCAAGGTCTTCAACGAGGAGAACGACCTGTGGCAGTGGATCCCCAAGAGCCGCGCGCGCGGCGAGGCCGTGCGGGTGAAGTTCCACATCGGCCGCAACACCGGCACCGAGCGCCAGAGCGAGACCGGGACCATCGGCGCCGCAGGCCACCAGACCTATCACTCCGGCTACGAGGACTTCGGCATCTACACCGCGGCCATCGAGGTCTCCGACCTCGCGGTGGCCAAGGCCGCGGTGGCCGGCCACATCAACTACGAGGCCTGGGCCGACGAGACGGCCCGCGCCGCCGAAGACCTCGCCAGGTTCATCAACATGGACCTCTGGGGCCAGGCGGCCGACGCGGCCAACCATTGCCTCGGAATCCTCGATGCACTCGACCAGGACGGAACCCCCGACTCCTACTGGGGACTCTCCCGCACCACCTATCCCTTCCTCAAGTGCATCTACGTTGACCACACCAGCGGCGGCGAGAACCAGCCTCTCGACCTGGCGGCCCTGCGGAACCTCTACCGGATGATCCGCCACGGCACCGGACAGGACCTCGTCGGCACCGGCGAGGGGGCCATGACCTTCAAGGCCGAAGACCAGGGCGGTGGACGCATAGACCTGATCGTCACCACCCCGGAGATCGAGCAGGCATACGAGGCGCTCATCACCGCCAACAACCGCTACCCGATCCCTCCGGCCTACAACACCCGCGTGGACCCCGGGCTGACCGACCTGGTCTACAAGCGGGCGCCGGTGGTCGGCTCGCGGTTCTGTCCCGACTACAACCTCTTCGCGCTCGACCTGAGGACCTGGCGGATCGAAATCCTCCCACAGGTGCTCGTTGACCGCAACGGCAACCAGGTGGAGACCGATTTCGCCCTCGTCCTCCAGGGCCGCGCCGATCAGAGCGTGAGGGCCTTCTGGCGAATCTATTTCCAACTGGTTTGCGAGAAGCCCTGGCGCAACGGCCGCATCTACGGCATCAGCCACGACGAGCCCACCCTCTGAGCGCAACCAGCGGGGCGGGCCTCCTCGGCCCGCCCCCGCCTCCCTCCAGGGACAGGTCATGCTTCCAGCGAACCGCGCCGCTCTCAGGCGAGCGCTCAAGAAGGCGCGAAAGGACTATCTGGCCGCCTTCGGCCATCGCCCTGAACTCGTCATCGGAATCCTCAAAATGGGTGGCCACGGCGACTTCCTACAGCAACTCGTCTTCGCGAAGGCCGTCCGCAAGCGTTGGGGGCCGCGCAAGGCGCTCATTGTCCTCTTCACCCGCTTCCTCGCCCCGACCCTGGCCTTCGTCGGCGGAAGACCGTATGCCGACCACGTCAGCGCCACCCTCTTCGAGAGCGCGGCCGGCGCCATGAGGCTCGGCCCCATCATTCACATGCCCTTAGCGTCGGGAGGCTGGCGGGGCCTGGTTAGCGCGCTCGCCGCGGCCACTGACTGCCTCTGGGATGTCCAGTACGTGGCGGCCAGTTACTGGCGCGACCTCGGCCGCCACCTCAGCGAGCAGGTCGAGTTCGACGCCCGATTGAAACTCTACAGCCGCTTCTACTCCGGGTTCCCGCAACTCTCGAACCCCGAACTCCACACCCTCAGGATGACACAGTGGGAACTCCTGGCCGACAGCACGGGGCTGGCGGTGAGCGAGGACGACCTGGTGCTCGAGGCGCCATCGCTCGGAGGAGCGCTGGCTGAACTCGGCGACTACGCGACGATCCACAACGGTGCAGGCGGTAACGCCATCCTGAAGCGTATGCCGCCGGCTCACATGAACGCCATAGCCAGGGTGATAGCCGAACGCGGCCTGAAGGTCGTCCAACTCGGCAAGAAGAACAACGCGAAAGAGGCGCCGGTCCTCGGCGCGGTGGACATGCGTGGCCTGCCCATGCGGGTCTCGATGGGCATACTGGCCCGGGCAAGACTCCACGTGGACGTCGAGGGGGGGCTGGTCTACGTGGCCAAGGGCCTGGGGGTGCCGAGGGCGGTTTTCATCGGGCCGACCTCGCCTTTCGTATTCGGCTTCGCCGACAGTTACAACCTCTATCGCACCGCCTCCGGGGGATGCTCGGTCCTTACACCGGAGCCTTATCCCGAGCCGAGATGTCGGCCCTGCTGGTGGGGTCGAGCGCTCTGGGACAGGGAATGTCCGAAAGGCCTGCCCTATTGCGGCAACTTCCCTCCCACTCCTGCTGAAGCCGCTCGATGGGTTGAGCGGGTGCTCGACGACCTCGAGCGGCGCACAGGGGCGCCGAGACAGAACGCGATCCTGGAACGGGAAGATGAAAGTTGTCGGGCCTGACACACGCGGGGCGCTGTGGGTAGGCTGTTGCCGGGGGCGATTCACCCTGGTCCCGTGGCGATGGCCCGGCCTGTTGTTTGGCCTTCTCATTCGGGCGTTCCGCCTGCTGCGCCAGCCCTGGCTCGGTCGCTACAGCCACCTCTTCCTCTGGCACGGAACCACCATCTGGGAGGCCAGCACCATCTGGCGACGCGGAAGCATCGAGGACTACAGGGGCAAGCCCGTGGTGATCGAGGCGATGGAGGTCGGCGCGGCGTTACCCCGCGCGCCGCACAGGCTGGAAAGCCTGTGCCACCACGGTGCCGGCGGAATGCCCGGGTGGACGCGGGGCGGGACGCCCCGCCTACAATCCGGTGGCACCTGTCTGCGTGCGCACACGCACAGGCAGGCAGGCTTTCCAGCCTGTGGCCCACAACTTGGTGGCACAGGCTTTCCAGCCTGTGGCCCGCAATCCGGTGGCACAGGCTTTCCAGCCTGTCGCTCGCAATCCGGTGGCACAGGCTTTCCAGCCTGTGGGACGCGGGCCGGGACGGCCCGCCTACAACCCTGGCAGGTCCGCAAGGCACTCGAGATGGCCGAGGCCATGGTCGGCCGCCCCTACGACTGGTATCAGATCATCCGCATCGCCGCCTTCG
>CAYYCI010000439.1:0-4232 GCA_964470215.1 uncultured Planctomycetota bacterium | reverse complement strand
CGCCAGAGCGCGAATCGCAAGAACCGCGGCCCCAGCCCCACGAATCTCGCCTCCCGGGGCTCGTGGGCAATCCGGAACCGAACGTCCTGTTCCGCCGACCAGTTCCGGCCGTCGAACACCCGGTAGAGCAACGGGTAAACAGGATTGCCGGTGTCGAGGGCGTTGCGGACGAACCACGGGCCGGCCACGACCAACGCGACCCCGATTGCCAGGCCGAAGGCCCGCACCGCCTCCCACGCCCGGCTCACGTCGAGGATGCCGCCCACGAGGAAAAACGCGCCCAGCGGAGCCAACAGGAATAGCGCCGCAGGATACTTACACCCCAGCCCCAGGCCGGCCATCAGGCCCGACAACACGACCATCCGCCAGCGCTCCGCCGGCCGATCTGCTTTCCGATAGAGCAGGAACGCGAAAAGCGCCAGGAAACCGTACGCGGCCAGCGGGAGTTCAACCACGTAACTGTTCAGGGTCGCCAGTTCGGCCAGCATAGGGGTCGAAAGGAAGATGAGCGCTCCCAGCCGGCCCGCCGCGCGGCTCTCGAACCGCCGGCCAGCGGCGGCTATCCCGAACGCCGTGAGCACGACGAAACCGACCCCGACCTGTAGCCCCACCGCGGCGCCCGTCAAAGGCCCTCCGAAACAACACATCGCCAAAAGACAGAGCATCTCGACGTTCTGGGGGAAATTGGTGTAAACCACATCGCGGATGAAGGTAACCCGCCCCTCTCGCCACCACTGGGCCGGGGCCGCCAGGTGGTACTCGAGGGAGTCGTAGTCGAGGAAGACGGGCACGTTGGCCTTGGCGAGCGCGATTGCGACCCCGATGGCGGCGAGAACGACGAGCGCGACCTCCGCCCGGCTCGCCTCCCGCCGCCAGTCCCTCAGCCCCCGACCGCCGGCCCTGACCAGGCGCACCAGCTCGCGAGAGGCGAAGGCCGCCATTGCAGCGAGCAAGAGGTAACACAGCGCGGTCATGAGCCACTGTGGGGTTCCGCCCAAACTGCCCGCGAGGAAGGTTCCGAGCGAAAGGATGCCCATGCCTACGGCGCCGCCGAAGACCGCGCGCTCGCAATCGTTCAGGCCGGAGAACCCGGCTCGCCTGAGGAGCGCGGCGCCGGCCCCGATCGCCACCGCCCACATCGCTGTGGCGGCAGCCAGAGTGCCGACGTGGGCGAACGAGTGGACGACCACCGACGGCAGCGCCACGAGCGCCGTGGCCAGAGCCTCGCTGTCCCGAAGAATCCTGACGAGGAACCAGAGAGGATACGCCAGCGCCGCCGCGGCCCACAGCCCCAGCGTGGCGAGCGTCAGGCGGGAAAGACCGCCTTCCGGCGGTTGCTCGGAGGCGTTTTTCATATCGAGGGACGCAATAGCCTTCAGCGGGCTGGCCTCCAGCGCCGCAGGCGAATACTATAGCCGACCACCCGCGCCGCGCAACCGTTGAGGACGGCAGCAGGAGCCGAGGTGGCAACCAGGCTGGAAAGAGAACTGGTCGAAGAGCCCTCGACCCCGCCGGTTTCCCGCGGGGTCGGCATTTCATCGGGCACGGATGGCTTTGATCAACCACAGAAGTCTTGTTCTACTAGTCTCGGCCTTCAGTCGAGAAAACGCCGCGACCCAGCCGGGGGCTTGCCTCCCGGTCTCGACGAGGGGGACGCCATGAAAGCAATTCCCGTCCTCGCGTCCATCTGGTGGGCATTCCTGGCATCCGCAATCGAGGTCCAGGTCCCCCACAATGGCGCCCGGCTCACGCCCTGTCAGGTCTTCGAGCTGACCTTTCAGCACCCCAACGACTACCGCGACCCGACCTGGGATGTGGCGATCAACGCCGACCTCGACAATGATGGCGACGGCTGGTCCGACGAGGAGGAGAAGAAGGCGGGCACGAATCCCCTCGACCCCATCAGTTTCCCCGACAAGGGCGCCAGAGGCCCCGAAGGCCCGGTCACCATCACCCTCGACCCTGCGACCAAACACCAGGTCATCCGCGGCTGGAGTTGCAACCCGCACTACCTCGAAGGCCCCCGCGAACAGCGCGAGCAGGTCATCTACGACGCCGTCAACGAACTGGGGATCAACCGCGTCCGCTGGCAACAGCCCAACGGCAACCGCAGCAGCATGCGGCGCTGGGAATGGGAGAACGACAACGGCGAGCCGGAGGCGACCGATTACTCGAGGCTCAACACCGCCGACGCCGACCGCTTCGCCCGGGCCTATCTCCTGCCGTTCAAGCGCCTGGTCGAGGCTCGCGGCGAGCCGTTCGAGTTGTGGCTCAGCCCGTCGTTCTTCCGCCGCGGCAGCACCGGCGACGTGCCCGCATTCCTGCTCCATAGCCCGGGCGAATACGCCGAATTCGCAACCTCCTTCGTCCTCTACCTCAAGCGCAAGTACGGCATCACCACCAACCACTACTCCATCTGCAACGAGGCCGGGAACAACAACGCATTCAGCCCGCGGGTGGTGATCGAGATGACCAAGGTGTTGGGCGAGCGGCTCGCCAGGCTCGGCCTGCCCACCAAGGGCCAGTTCTCCGACGGGATCAACGCGCGCGTCACCTGGCGCTACATCCAGGCCGGCAAGGACGACCCCGACCTGTGGAAACACGTCCAGGTGCTCTCCTACCACTGGTACGGGGGCAAGAACCAGGAGGCGATGGCCCTCATCCGCGACTTCGCCCGACGCCGCGGCAAACTGACCGCCCAGAGCGAGTTCATGCACCTGACCATTGACCACCTCTACGACGATCTGACCATCGGCGGCGTCTCCTACTGGTCAATCTACGGCCTCGGCGGCCCAGGCCGCGGCCAGAACTACCACTTCGGCCTCGACGGCACATCGTTCCGCCGTGGGCGCCACTTCTGGAACTTCCGACAGGTAACCCACTACGTCCGCCCAGGAGCGGTCCGCATCGAGGCCAGATCGAGCCAACCGGCGCTCAGGCCCCTGGCTTTCGTCCGTGACGGGCGGACGACCGCCGTCCTCATCAACACCTCGCGCCCCTACCGCGAGCGCGAGGCGACCATCGTCGGGCTCGAGCCAGGGCGCTACGGCCTCTCCCACTCCGTGGCCCTCCGGCCGTACCGCGAACTGGGGGTCCGCGAGGTCGGCGCGGACCGCCGGCTGACCGTGAGACTGGCCCCCAACTCGGTCGCCACACTCTATCCTCACCCGGGCGGCAACCTCCCGCCGACGGTGGTCGAGTGGCGCGCCGAGCCGACCTACCTGAAGGCGCCAGCCAGCCGCGTCCGGCTCGTCGCCTCCGCGCAAGACCCGGAACTCGACAAACTGACCTTCCAGTGGTCGGTCGCCGAAGCGCCGAAGGGGGCGAACGTCCGTCTCGCCCACCCGGACTCTCCGACGACAACGGCAACTGGCCTGAGCGCACCCGGTCACTACGCCTTCGAGGTGAAGGTCAGCGACGGGACGAACACGGTCGGCCGCCGAGTGCTCCTGAACGTCCTCGAGGGGAACCAGCCGCCCATGGTCTTCGACGTCCACAACCGCATCCCTGTCCTGATCACCCTGCCGCAGAGCGAAACGATTCTGATCGCTGGAGGCCTGGACCTCGAGGGCGACAAACTCAGTTTCCGCTGGTCGGTCGTCCGCCAGCCTCCGGGCTCCGATGTTCGCCTCGAGACCCCGAACCAGCCGCGTTGCAAGGTCACCAACATCACCAGGCCCGGCGATCACGTCTTCAAGGTCGAGGTCTCCGATGGCCACCACACGGTGGGCAAGACCCTCACCGTCCCCGTTTACCCCGTCAATCGGGCTCCTGTCATCGAGGCGATCGAGGCCGGGCCGGCGACCCTCACGCTCCCGGCTTCGGCAACGAGGCTCTCTGCGAAGACCCGCGACCCCGATGGGGATATCATCACCCACTGGTGGCGAGTGATTCGCAGGCCCGCCGGGGCCAAGCCCATCTTCAACAAGCAAGACGGCCCCCAAACCGATGTCCGCGGCCTGAGCGTCCCGGGAACCTACCGCTTCGAACTCACCGCGGTGGACCGCACCAAGGCCGCCCGCCGCGCCGTGGACGTCACGGTCCGAGCGGCCGCGAGATGAGAACCGAGGCCACGGCGCACCCCAGGACATCGCCACCGATGAACAGCGACGAACATTGATGAATCACGAATTCGGATATGAAACCGCAGATGAGCGCTTAGAAAAGAGATGTAGGCGGGCCGTCTCGGCCCGCGAAAACCGCGGCTCGTACAACCGAGGTCCGGTGGCACA
>CAYYCI010000438.1:0-4241 GCA_964470215.1 uncultured Planctomycetota bacterium | reverse complement strand
GGAGGCCGGTGATTGGCCTCGGGATACGCCGGGGCTATCGAGAACCCATAACCAGGGGCCAGGCGCGAATTGATGCGCGCCTTGGACCAGATGTGTATAATGGGACTATGAGTGAGCGCCAGGAATAAGTGAGAGCTGCTCGGACGGCTCGCCCGACGAGAATGCCTTCAAGATCGAGGAGGGCGTGGCCATTTGCCTGATGATGGAACTCCCGCCAGCAGGAGGCATGTAATGACCGAGATCGTTTTTCTCGTGGAGGACGCCCCGGAAGGCGGCTACACCGCTCGCGCGCTCGGTCACCCCATCTTCACAGAGACCGACGACCTCGAGACCCTGCGGAGCATGGTCCGCGACGCCGTGCGCTGTCACTTTGACGAGGCGACCCGCCCAAGCATCATTCGCCTCCACATGGTCCGCGACGAGGTCCTCACCCTGTAACCAGTCTCCCTCGTGACCTGTCGGCCCGCCAACTGGCGCAGGCTCTTCGTCGCCTGGGCTACGAGATAACGCGCCAGTCGGGCAGTGATATGCGCCTTACAACCACCCGCGGCGGGGAGCACCACCTGACCATCCCGGCACAGGGGCCGTTGAAGGTGGGCACCGTCAGCGCTATTCTCCGCGATGTCGCTGCCCACCACGGCTTCTCCCGCAACGACCTCCTCAGGGAACTTTTCTGATGACCCCGGTCTTAGCGGGCCACACCTGTGAGTGCGGTCCGTCACGCGATTTCCACGACCACCTTGACCATGCCGGGCTTGTGGGCGGCGAGGTCGGCGAATGCCTGGGGAGCCTCCGATAGCGGAACCCGGTGGGTGATTATCTTGCCGGGATGAACCGCGCGGTCCTCGATGAGCCTGATCGCGCGGGGGAAGTCGCCGAGGTTGAGCCTCGAGGTGACGACGGTGGCTTCCTTGAGGACGAATTCGCGCCAATAGACCTTCTCGACCTGCTCGCCCTGTCCCATCACGGTTACCTGGCCGCCCGAGCGGACCATCTCGAATGCCTGCCAGACGGGCGTTCCCTGGCCGGGAATGTCCTCTGAGTGGCCGACGGCCTCGATGACCTTGTCGGCGCCGCGACCCTCGGTCAGCCGCTTGACCTCCTCGACGATGTTGCACTGGCGTGGGTTGAGGACGAAGTCGGCGCCGAGGTCCTTTGCGATGCCCAGCCGGAAGTCGTCAAGGTCCACGCTGACGATTGCCCTGGCCGGCGAGAGGCGCATGACATCCAGGAGCGAGAGGCCCAACTTCCCCGCGCCCAGAATCACCACGAGATCGCCCGTCTCGATCCCCGTCCGCCGAGAGGAATGGACTGCCACCGCGTAGAGCTCGGCCATCACCCCCTGGTAGATCGGCACCGAACGGGGGAAATGATAGACCAGATTAGCGGGCACAATCGCCCGCTCACACATCCCCCCGTGGCAGTCAATGCCGAAGACGGTCAGATTCTCGCACACGTTGGGCTGTCCCTCAGCACACCTCGGACACCGCCCACAGGCCACCACGGGGTCCACGACCACGGGGTCGCCGGGGCTGAAGCCTTCGACATCGTCGGCCGCCTCGACGACGACCCCCGCGAACTCGTGGCCGAGGACCGCGGGGTAGGCCACGCGGTGTTCCATCGTTCCGAGGTAAACGTGGAGGTCGGTCCCGCAGATTCCAACGGCCTTCGGGGCGATTGCCACGTGGCCAGGTCGCAGCGGCGGGTCCTCGACCTCGCGGACCACCATCTTGCGGCGTGCCTCGAGCACTGCTGCTAGCATCTATCTCCTCCTGAAAGCCTCTCGAGCGGGATGGACCTGGGCGATTGTCCGCCCGCGGCGATAGTCGTGGAGAAGGATGTACCACAGGCGGCGATGTGGTAGCCGACGCCCCGTGGCCTGGCTCCTGCGGCCTTGGGGTCAGCGGCGGTCGAGCAACCCGCCCCCACCACAAGCGCCTGGCCCGCCCATGCCACACGCGCCGCCACGACGATGGGCGCCAGGGGCCCAAACCGCCCGTTTCGCTCTCGTCTCTTGCCTCGTGCCAGGGACATGGACCAACGCCAAGAGGATAGCCCGCCCCCGGGGGGAGATCAAGCGCATTGGAAAGGGCGCCCGCCCACCTGGCAGGCGCATGGTCCGACCTGTCGGACTGGGCGGACCGGCGGTAGCGGCCCGGGTCCGGTGCGCTCGGCGCTTGATCGGCAGCGCGGGGCTTGTGTATGATTCTGGCGGCGATGCGGCGCCCATTTTTCAGGAGGATGCGGTGGTGAGATGGGCAGCACGACTGACCGCATTGGCTCTCGCGGTCGGTCGCGCGACCATCCTGAAACCCCAGGCAAAGACCGCGAGGCCCTTCAGCGGCCTGACCTGCATGTGCCAACAACACACCTTCGTCTCCGCACTGGTGTGTGAGGCCAAGTGACGAGGTTGGGGTGAAGCCCCGGAAGAAGACGTCGGCCGGCCCGGCGCGGACCTGCGGGTGTGGACTTTCGCCGACACCCACTACCGCTCAAGAGCCTCGTCCTCTTGCTCTACACGACCAGCGGCCCGAAGTCGCGGGTGTTTGTCGGTCTGGGCAACTACGCGTTCCTGCTCCGCGACCCCGATTTCCACAAGGCAGTTTGGAACACGACCGTCTTCGCCCTGGCTCGGTCTTGCTCCAGTTGCCTCTGAGCCTCGGGCTGGCGCTCCTGTTGAACCGGCGGTGGCTGCGGGGGCGGAACTTCTTCCGTCTGGTCTTTTTCTCCCCGAGGCTAGTGGGGATGGTGTTCGTGGCGGTGCTCTTCGTCGTGATCTTCCAGCCCCAGTTCGGTTTCGTCAACCGGGTGCTCCACGCCTTTGTGTTCCCTCGCCGCCGCTCTCTTTGCCGTCGGCCATCTCCTCTACACCCCGCTGTGGTGGATATTCCAATCCCCGGAACAGCGCGGGGCGCTCGAGAAACTAAAGGAAGGCGAGGACTACGAGTGCATCGAAGCCCCGGAGGGTTTCCTGGTCTTCAGGCGCAGCGAAAAGGAGCCTTGAGATGGCAGAAGAAGAAGTCCGCTACCACGTGCTGCGACCCGCCCAGATCGTGGCTCGCAGGAAAGCCTGTCCCGTGGCCTACGTGCCGATCGGCAACCTCGAGTGGCATGGGGAACACAACCCCGTGGGCACCGACACCCTCCAGGCCGAGGCTCTCGCCATCCTGTGTGCGCGAAAGGGCGGGGGACTGGCATTCCCCCCGCTATGGTACGGCGAGAGCCGCCTCGAGGCCCTCATGGAAGCCAACGCGCGCGACCGCGACCAGATTGCCGCTAAGATGGAACTGCCACCCGAAAACTTCGACCCCGACCGCTTCCCCTTCACCCCCACCGAACAGGCCATCAACTACCACAAACTCCTGCTCCACGTCCTGGCCGAACTCGAGACTCTGGGCTTCAAGGTGGGGGTCCTCGTCGCCGGCCACTACCCGCTCATAGACCACGCCCGCGCGGCGTGTCTTCAGTTCAATCAGGGGCGCAGGAATCGCGCCGAGACCATGCTCGCCTGGGCGTTCGTGGATTACCTCCTCGTGCGCGACCGATACGATTGCGCCGGCGACCACGCGGGGGGCTGGGAAACCTCCCACATGCTCGCCATCTGCCCTGAGAGCGTTGACCTGAGCGTCCTGCCCCCGAAGGGCGAGAAACTCATCGGCGCCGGGGGCCGCCTGGCCCCTCAGGACGCCACGGCCGAGTTCGGCCGCGAGACCCTCGAGGCCGCCGCCGAGGTGGCCGCCAGCGAGGTCCGCCACCGCCTCGACCATCCCGAACTCTACCGTGGCCACGGCAACTCCCTCCGCGAGGGCCTTTGGCACTCGTGAACGCCCTTGCCGTCGAGTAGGGCGTGCAAGCCTCCACGTGGTAGCCCCGCGGCGGTCAATTCCCCCGGTAGTGTTGACGGCCGGGGGCGCAATCGCAAGAATGGCTGGTGGTGTGGCACGTTCGGTGGCACATCTATGAGGAAACCCGGGATGGCGCACCGGGCGGTGTGGGCTTCGGCACGCTTTTTGCGCCGCAAACAATTGCCAGGCGAGAAGGAAAAGAATGACTTCGCTGGCTCCCAACCCCGACCCGCCGTTCCGAAGCGCCGGGGGCAGAACGCCTTCCGTGCTCTCGGCAAAGCATTCTTTCCCTTCTCGCCTCCATTAGGAAGCGACGGTGCACAAGAGCGTGCCAAAGCCAACGCGCCCAGGTCTACCTCGAGGCCAATCGCAGACTTTCTGCATGGTCTCAGGCTT
>CAYYCI010000437.1:0-4254 GCA_964470215.1 uncultured Planctomycetota bacterium | reverse complement strand
ATTGTAGGCGGGGCGTCTCGCCCCGCGTCCTGGAACGGCAGATGAACGCGGGTGAACGGAGATGGGGGTCGGCCGGATTTGGCCACGGATGAACACTGGTGAATGCACAGTGCCGGGCCGCCTCCTTTTGGCGATGCGGCGTTGTGGGTTCTCGGCGCGTTTTCGTAGAATGGCTCCGGGACTTTTCTCCTGAGAGGGGTTTCGTCGCCCGATGGGCCAGAAGGCGGCGCGATCAGGCCAAGAGGGGAGAGCCGGTCGTGGGGTCACCCTGCGGGCGGTGGTGGTGGGGGCTGTGTTGTGTGTGGGCCTGAGCGCGGGGGAGCCATACGGGGTGTTGGTGGTCCACGGCTCGCCGCTGTGTGCGGATTTCTCGACCGGGGGCGCGATTTTCCTCTTTTTCGTCCTGGTGTTCCTGGTCAATTCCGCCCTGCGATGCCTCGGTCCGAGGGCGGGGCTTTCCTCCGGGGAACTGGTCACGGTTTACGTGATGCTGGTGGTGGCCTCGGCGGTGCCCTCGTGGGGCTTCACGATGAACATGATGGGGCTGATCGGTGGGCTGAGATACTACGCCTCGCCGGAGAATCGCTGGTCGGAGTTGATTTTGCCCCACGTCAAGAGTTGGCTCACTCCGACAGACGATGTGGCCTTGCGGGATTTCTTCCAGGGCCTTCCCCCCGGGGAGCCGTTGGCGTGGAGGGCGTGGGTGGTGCCGCTGGCGTGGTGGAGCTCGTTCATCCTGGCGGTTTACGTGGTGATGGTGTGTGTGGTGGCCATTTTGCGTAAGCAGTGGGTGGAGCACGAGCGGCTGACGTTCCCGCTGGCCCAGTTGCCCCTGGAGATGGCGGCGACGGGTCGGTCGGGCGGGTCTTCGGGGCTGTTTCGCTCGAGGGCCATGTGGTTCGGCTTCCTCCTGCCGGCCCTGGTGCTCAGTTACAACGGCATCCAGAAGTACACACCCGGCATGCCACCGTTCGTTCTCCACGCGTGGTTGCCGGTGGTGCCCGGGGTGCTGGTGCCGAACTTCGCGGTGCGCTTCGAGGTCATCGGGCTGGGGTATCTGGTGAACACGGACGTTTTGCTCAGCCTGTGGTTTTTCGCGTGGTATTTCATGGTCGAGAAGGCGATCTTCGCAAAGATTGGGTTCACGATAGGCCCGGTCGAGCTCTACTCGGACCCCGGCACCCCCACCGAGGCATATCAGGCATTCGGGGCGGTGGCGGCCTATGTGGTCATCGGGCTGTGGGTCGCCAGGAAGCACCTCCGCGCGGTCTTTCGCAAGGCGCTCTTCGACGCCCCCGAGGTGGACGACAGCCGCGAACTCCTCTCCCATCGCGCGGCAGTAGTGGGCCTGGTGGTCGGGCTTGTTTACATCGTGGCCTGGATGAGCCGGTCTGGCATGGCGGTTGGCCACGCCGTCATCTTCATCGTCGGGGCGCTGATCGCCTTCCTGGGTCTGACGAAGATCATCTGCGAGGCGGGACTGGCCTACGCCCGCACGCCCGTCACCCCCTCGGCCCTCACCCACAGCATCCTCGGGCCGGCGGGCCTGGGGCCGGCGAGCGTCGTGAACCTCGGCATGGCACTCACCTGGTCGGGCGACACCCGCACCATCGTGATGACCTCGGCGGCCACGGGAGCGAAAATGGGCGACGCGGCAAGGGTCCACCCGCGCTCGCTCTTCTGGTCCATGCTCCTCGCGCTCGTGGTCGCTCTGCTCAGCTCGATAATCGCCGTGTTGCTCATCGGCTACACCTACGGCGGGATGAACCTCGGAAGCTGGCAGTTCGGCGGAATGACCAACGCCACCGGAGCCTGGATGACCGAACACGCGAGCATCCCCGAGGGCACCACGGGCGGCATGAACTACGGCAAGATGTGTTTCCTGGGCATCGGCGCGGCGCTGATGACGGCGCTGATGACCTGTCGCTATCGCTTCCCGTGGTGGCCGATCCACCCGGCCGGCCTGGCCGTGGGCCTCACCCATCCGACCTTCCACGTCTGGTTCAGCATCTTCATCGCCTGGCTGGTCAAGGTGCTGGTGTTGAAGTTCGGCGGAATCTCCCTCTATCGCCGCACCAGGCCGTTCTTCCTGGGGATGGTCCTGGGGGCGTTCACCACCGCTGGGATGTGGCTGGTGATTGACGGCCTGACGGGCCGCCGCGGCAGCGTCTTCACCCTCGGCTAGCCGTTGGCCGGGCGGCCGTAGTCGTCGTCGTAGCGCACGACGTCGCTTTCGTCCGATGGGGTCGTGGGGTCGGTGTGTTGCCAGAACTCGGCCACGAGGCCCCAACTCTCCGCGGGCGCGGCCAGGCGGTGGACCTTCCCACACTCTATCTCGATGACCTCGGTCGGCCTGTGCCAGGTCTCGGAGACGCACTCAGGACTATCGCCCATCACCACCAACACCGGCCCCTCGAGCACCCGCCACATCTCCTTCCGCCTGGCGTGGGATTGAAGGGACAAGCGGCAGCCAGGGGCCACGAGCAACAACTTGGCATCGAGGTCCAGGTCGGCGTCGCGGACGTGGGTCCCGCGCCAGTAGGCGCTCAGGAAAGCCCCCAGCGAACCGCGGCTGAAGCGGATGAACCCGCCCCACGGCCTGTCCCAGTCCACCTCCCGGACCTCCAGGCCGAAGCCGCGCGCCTCGGCCATCGCTCGCGCGAACCGCAACTCCTTGTCCCGATTTCCTTGCTCGGCCATCAATCCCCCTTCTTCGTCAACCGAAACTGGCCCTTTCCGCCGACCACCACTCGTTCCACCTTCCCGTCTCGTTCGAGGGCGGCGAGCCTCGCCACCACCACTGGACGCTTCGCCCCCAGGCTCGCGGCCAACTCCTCTGCCCCGCAGGGGCGCCGCGCCAGGGTGGCCAGGATGGCCGCCTCCACATCACCGCCGAAGGCGCCCGCATGGCGCGCCGAGTAGCCGCCCACCACTTCCACGGGGGCCAGGCGTCCGAGCTCGGCCGCCAAAATCCGCAGGCGTTCCTCAGAGGTCGGCCGCACCCACCTCTCGCTCGGCGCGCGCGCCACCGTGTGGAGATGAACCCTCTCGAACCGCCCTCCTTCCAACAATCGAACCACCGCCCGCATCTCCTCCGGCGTGTCGTTCACCCCCTCGACCACCAGGACCTCCAACCACACCTCGCCCGCGAACCCAAGAGTGAAATCGCGAATGCCGCGCGCCACCGTGCCCAGGTCCATCGGGGCCGGGCGGTTGACCCGCTCGAAGGTCGCCTGGGTGCCCGCGTCGAGCGAGGGAATCACCAGGTCGGCCTCGGCGAGCTCCGAGCGCACGTCTTCGCGCCAGAGGAGCGAGCCATTGGTCAGAACCGCAACGGGCACGGCGGTCAGCCGCTTGATCGCCGCGACGACCCGCCCCAGGTCGAGGCTCAAGGTCGGCTCGCCCGAACCAGAAAGCGTCACATAGTCGGGCCGCGGCCCCTCGGCCAACGCCCGCTCGACCTCCGCGACCACCTCGTCCGCCTCGACGAAGCGCCCGCGCTCGGTCGTCTTCCTCGTGGTCGCCCCCAGTTGGCAATAGACGCAGTCGTAGGAACAGACCTTCGGCACGACGAGGTCCACCCCGAGAGAGTTCCCCAGCCGGCGCGACGGGACAGGGCCGAAGACGTGTTTCATCTGACCTGTGCCTGTGGTTGTTTCGGGGGGCGGGCGCCGCTCTCATCCACCTCGGCGATCAGCGCCACCTCGTCGCAATTCGGAAACTTCGGACACTTCACACAATCGGCCCACACCTTGTGGGGCAATGTTTCCTTGGCGGTCTCCACCATGCCCAGTTTCTTGAAATAGCCGGGATTGAGCGACAACGCGAAAATCCTGCGCACGCCGAGGCTCGGCGCCTCGGCGATACACGCCTCGGCCAGCGCGCGACCGATCCCGCGGCCTTGCAAGTCCTCGCGCACGGCCAACGAGCGCAGTTCTGCCAGGTCCTCCCAGACCAGGTGAAGCGCGCAACAACCGACCACCGCGCCATCCTGCTCGAAGACGAAGAAGTCGCGCAGGCGCTCGTAGACCTCCCCGAGCGAAAGCGGAAGCATCTGCTCCCGCCTGGCGAAGTCGTTGACCAGGTCGTGGATTGCCGACGCGTCCTCGACCCGGGCCTTTCTCACGCCCAACCATCCACCTCCTTCCACAATCAATTCTACCCGCCCCGCCGCGCCCGTCAAGCCCAGGGGGGCGCCAGAGTGTGGCCCCTGATTATGGGGATAGCGGCTCGAGGGGGCAGTAGGCGCAGGCC
>CAYYCI010000436.1:0-4259 GCA_964470215.1 uncultured Planctomycetota bacterium | reverse complement strand
TGGTCTGAAGGCGTTTGGGATCAAGCCGCTGAAGGGCGCGGTGGTCATCGAGGGGGCGCGGCTGGCCAAAGAACGCCATCGGCCACGGGCGCGTCTGCGCATCCTCGACTTCTCGGCGCCCGAACGCGCGCGTGTGGGGCGGCTGTGTGAGATCTCTTTCCGCCTTCCCCCGCTGACCACCGCGAACCCCCAGGACTCCGCCTGGCCCCTCGATCCCTTCGACCCCGACGAGATCAACGTCCAGGGTCTCTTCGTGCTCCCCGGGGGAGGGAACGAATACCGTCTCGTCCCCGGCTTCTACTATCAGGGCTACGCCGACCGCTGGGAGGGGGCCTCGGGGCGCCTGGTGCCGGTGGGACCCGGGGAGTGGCGCATCCGCTACTGGCCGGAACGCCCCGGCCCGCACCGCTGCACGGTCGTCGTCCACACCCCGCGCGGCGAGGCGCGCCTGCCGTGGCAATTCATGGTCGAGCCGGGCGAGGCCCCGAATACGAAGCGGAGCCAGCGCGCCCCGCTCGACCTCCGGCAGCGATGGCCCGACCTCGTGGTTTGCCGCGACTACAACGGGCGCGACACCGTCTACATCCACCGCCCGGGCGGCTGGCGACCGGATGGGCGCGTCCCGCCACCCGGCACTCTCAACGCCTGGCGCCCGCCAATCGAGTGGGCCGAGCGGTGGGGCGGATACGGCGGACTGGGCCGCTACAACCTCGCCGTGGCAGCGCAGTTCGACCGCCTTCTCGACGAGGCCGCCCGACGCGGCATGTCCCTCCCGCTGGCGCTCACCTGCGACGAGCCTTTCGGCGAGAGAGCAAAGTTCAACTGGAAGGACAACCCTCTGAACAGGGCCAACGGCGGCCCGCTCGAGGCCCCGAGCCGGTTCTTCACCAACCCGGCCGCCTGGCCCCACTTCCAGCAGCGGGTCCGCTACATTCTGGCGCGCTGGGGCGGCCATCCCGCGGTCTCGTCGTGGGAGCTGTGGGCCTCGATGCCCACCAACGGCGCCGAGGCCTGGCACGCTCGCGCCGGCGAATACCTCGCCACCTGGAAACTCGCCCCGAAGGACATCCGCAGTTTCCATCCCCAGACCCTCCCACCCACCGCGCTCGCCACCCTCAACTCCTTCCGTAAGCAAGAGATGGAAAGCCGCGAGAAATGGCTCCGCCACACGGCGATCAAGCACTCGGTCGAGGCCCTCGAGGCGACGGCCGAACGAGCCTCCGAGGGCAAGGAATCACTCAAGGTCCTCGCCTCCTATCCAGGCGAGGCCGCCATCCTGCGCCAGGTCGAGGCCGACTGGCACACCTACGACCGCCTGGCCTTCGACGTCTTCGTCCCCGCGGGGGCGCCGAACGACATGCGAGTGATGGTTTACCTCCGCGACGGCGACCTGTGGTGGTTCGAGACCCTCCTGCCGACCTACCTGAGACCGGGCGACTGGACGAAACTCCTCGTGGACCTCAGCGGCGAGATCACCCACTGGGAGCCGCGCGGCCACGCCAAGGTCTTCGACCGCTACGCCCTCCAGCGCGTCCGCGTCCTCGGCATCCGAATCTTCGGTCATCGCCCCTACCACGGCCCGGTCTACATAGACAACCTCCAGCTCTGGCGCGAGCCGCGCCCACGACCGCGCCGGGTGAAGGTCTTCGACATCAAGGCCAGCGGCGTCGCCGTCCCGCGCTTCGCCCCATTCGAGCTGACCTTCCGCCTCTCGCGGACGTTCGCCAACCCCTTCGACCCCGACGAGGCCGACATCCTCGCCCACTTCGCCGCCCCCAGCGGCGCGACCTTCGTCGTCCCCGCATTCTTCTACCAGGACTACGAGCGCCACCTGCTCGACGGCCGCGAAGTCCTCACCCCCAAGGGCCGCCCCTGTTGGAAGGTCCGCTTCACCCCCACGGAGGTCGGCACCTGGACATTCTCCGTGACCCTCAACGGCAAGACCCTTCCCGCACTAGCCGACCAGGCTCTGGAGTGTGTCTCGTCCAACCTCCCGGGCTTCGTCCGCCGCTCCCAGCGCGACCCCCGCTTCTTCGAACTCTCCTCCGGCCAGTTCTTCTACCCCATCGGCATGAACCTCCGCTCCCCCTCCGACAACCGAAAGCCCTACGACTACCCCTTCGACCTCCCCGAAGGCAAGGGCACCTTCATCTACGACGACTACTTCGCCCGCCTCCAACAGAACGGCATGAACTGGGCCAGGGTGTGGCAATGCCCGTGGTGGTGTGGCCTCGAGTGGACGAAGCAGTGGCCCGGCTACCAGGGCCTCGGACGCTACAACCTCGAGAACGCCTGGCGATTCGACTACCTCCTCGCCCAGGCCGAACGCCGCGGCATCTACCTCCAGACCTGCCTGACCAACCACGGCCAGATCACCATCGAACGCCACATAGACCGCCAGTGGGACTCCAACCCCCTGAACGCTGAACTCGGCGAGGGCGGCCCCCTGAAGCGAGCCGCCGACTTCTACACCAACCCCGTCGCCAGGAAACTCTTCCGCCAGCGCCTCCGCTACACCGTCGCACGCTGGGGCTACAGCACCCATCTGATGGCCTGGGCACTCTTCTCCGAGATGGAATTCACCGAAGCCTACTGGCGCGACGCCGGCGGCAAGAACGACTTCCAGGGAACCGTCCGCTGTCCCGTCGTCGCAAACTGGGTCGGCGAGATGGCCGCTGCACTCAAGAAACTCGACCCGTTCGACCACCTCGTCACCACCCACTTCTCCCACCCCTGGCGCGGGGCCGACGTCTGGTCCCGCCCCGAACTCGACCTCGTCCAGTCCAACGCCTACACCGCCTTCCCACACCTCGGCGGCCAGTGGAACGACCGCACCTCAGGCGACATCGCACTGGCCGTGGACCGCTACTACCAGCGCCTGATGGGGCGCTACGAGCGCCCCGTCCTCGTCGCCGAGTGGGGTGGCCATTGGATGGGCAGCCCGGCCAGCCGCCTCGACGCCGAACTCCACAGTGGCCTGTGGGCAATGCTCACCAGTCCACTCGCAGGCGACACCGGCTTCTGGTGGTGGCTCCACGTCCACTTCGCCGACCGCTACGCCCACTACCGCGCCGCCGCGCGTTTCATCGCCGGCGAGGACCTTCGTGGCCTCGAGCGCAAGGACCCGCCAGCCCGCGGAAGCGTCCCACTCCGCGCCCGCGCCATGATGAACAACACAAGAGCCTACGCCTGGGTTTATCACCCCCGCGTCACCCAGAACCTCGAGCCACCCATCGAAGTGAAGGAAGCGCGAGTGGAGTTGCCTGGAATGGAAAAGGGCCGCTACCGAATAACCTACTGGCACACCTACGAAGCCAAGCCGCTCGCCACCGGTGAAATCGAGCACGGCGGCGGCACCCTCACCCTTCGCCTCCCCCCCTTCCGCAACGACCTCGCCCTCAAAGCCAAACGCAAATAGCCCCATCCCGCCTTCACCGCTCGCCAATCCGAGTGTGGCCCCTGATTATGGGGATAGCGGCTCGAGGGGGCAGTAGGCGCAGGCCCCCGTGCCTGCCCCATCCGCGGATGTGGACGCCACTTGTTCGTAGTTCCGCCTTCAGGCGGTCGAGTCCTCCCCACCCGCCGCCGATGGGGTTATCGAGAACCCCATAATCAGGGGCCACACTCCGCCAATCCCTCGGCCTTGCGGGTGCGTGAGCCTGATGCTAGCCTAGTGCTGGACCGCAGAATAGGAGGCGGGGCCGATGAAATCCCTGCAAATGGAACTTCCAGATGAGATCGCGGGAGCGTTGGAGAACCTCGTGCGGTCGGGCTGGTTCGACAGCGAAGAAGAGGCGGTGCGAGCCGCGGTTATCGAGTTCCTGCGTCGTCACCGCCTCGACCTGATCGAGAAACAACAACGCGAGGACATCAATTGGGCTCTCCAGCACAAGAGTCCCCGCAAGTGAGCCTCGTCGTCTGCGACACCGGCCCCATCCTCCATTTGAGTGAAGCAGGGGCGCTCGACCTTATCCCCAACCGGCCCGGCGAGGAGCCGGGTTGGCCAAACCTCGGCCAGTTGGCGGCCTCCCGCGCCGAGCAGGCGCAAGACTGGGTGGCAACGGGAATTCTCGGCCCCGGCGAGCAAGAGACATCATGGCATTCTTTCGCATTCGGCCGCTCGCTGGGCTCTTGTGGTTTCTCTACCTGTGCTGGGTGGGATTTCCGGCCGTTCTCAACGTGCCCATATCAGGGATGCAACTCGACAAGTATTACATCCCCCCACGTTACCCGGATGCCTACCCTTCGGGGCCATCGAG
>CAYYCI010000435.1:0-4275 GCA_964470215.1 uncultured Planctomycetota bacterium | reverse complement strand
CTTCCCCCCGCCGACGAAGCTGCCGAGGAGCATGGCAGCCAGGAAGGCGGAGGCCCCGTAGCCCCAGGCCACGAGGGCGGCCATGAGGATAAGGCCCAGCCCTGCGAAAGGGCCGATTGTCATCGCCAGGCGGGCGCGGCGCGAGAGCGCGGGGAAGGGGTCGTGTTCGGCCAGGCGCCGTGCCACGCGGGCCAGCCGCCCGCGTCGGCGCAAGCGCCGATAGGCCGCGCTCGCCCTCGGTCGGCGGCCAGCGGGTGGTTCTGTGGGTGGCTGGGTTTCGCCGGCTGGCGACCCCGGGAGCGTCAGCCCTGGTTGAGGCTCCAGCGCACCGTCTTGCCTTTTACGCTGCGCGCTATCTTGTTCTCTCGGGCTAGCCATCCTATGGCCTGGTTGACGAGGGCGGTGGTGTGTCCGGTGCCCTGGCGGATTTTCGCCGCGCTGGACGGGCCGTTGGTCTGGATGAATCGGAAGACGTCGCCTGCGGCGAAACCGATCTCAGCGTCCATGCCTTTCCTCCTTGCCTCGGCGCAAGGCGCCGGTTACGTCCTGCCGATTCCGCCCACCGCGCTCAGCCGCCCTGGGTGTGGGTGGCGGCCACGGCGGTGGCGATTGCGTTTCCGTTGGGGTCTTCGGTGAAGGCCACGACCACCCTGTCCCCGCGCCGAAGGTCGCTCAGCACCGCCGGCCGACCGTTCACGGTGACCCGCGCCGTGCGGGCCACCACCAGGTGGTTGTCGTCGCCGTCGGAGTCGGTGACGACGATCCTGCGGGTGCGCGGGTCCACGCTGCGGAGAGTGCCGCGCAGGGTGTCGGCCAGGCACGTGGTCGCCGCCAGCGCGAGAAGCCCGACCACCAGTGGCCCGGCTGCCTTTGCGATTCTCATCGGGTCGCCTCGACACGGGGACAAGGGCGGTTTCCCGAGGTCCATTGTAGCGTCCGGTGGGGCGCAGTCAAGCACCTGTGGCCGGCTGGTCGCCGATGGGGAGGCGGATGTTGACGTGGGCGCCCTTTCCCGGCTCGGAGTCGATGATGATGTGGCCGCCGTGGTCCTCGACTATCTTGCTGGCGACGGCCAGGCCGAGGCCCGTGCCGCCGCGCTTGGTGGTGAAGAACGGGTCGAAGATGTGGGCGAGGACCTCCGGCTCGATCCCGCCGCCAGTGTCGGAGATACGCACCACGACCTGGTCGCCGGAGCGGGCGGTCAGGATCGAGACCTCGCCCGTCCCCTCGATCGCGTCGAAGGCGTTGCGCAAGACGTTGATGAAGACCTGCTCGAGCTGGCCCGGGTCGGCCTGGATGGGCGGCAGGTCGGGGTCGAGGCTCTTGCGGACGGCGATTTCCTTGACCCCGCGGGCGTCCTCGCACAGGCTCAGCGAGCGCTCGAGGAGGGCGTTGAGGTCGGTGGGCCTTTTCTCCGGCAGGCCGGGCCTGGCGAAGTCCATTATCCCCGCCAGGAGGCGCTCGAGGCGCTCGACTTCCTCGACGATCACCCGGGCATACGAGCGCGCCGTCTCGTCGAGGTCCTTGCGGCGCGCGATCCTGCGCGCGAAGCCCCCGATGGTCGAGAGGGGGTTCCGGATCTCATGGGCCACGCGCGAAGTCAGGCGGCCGACGACCGCCAGGCGCTCGCTGTGGACCAGTTGACAGTGGGCCTCGCTCAGTTCCTCGATTTGCCGCTCGAGTTCCTCGTGGAAATCGGCGGCGTGCAGCGCCAGGCCCACCATGTTGGCTACCGCCTCGAGGGCCAGACGGTCACCCTCGCCGAACGCGTCCTTCTTCTGCGACTCGACATCAATCACCCCGGCCACCCTGCCGGACTTGAATATCGGCACACACAACTCGGCCGCCGGCTGCGGCAGGCCTTCCGGGGGCGGGACGTAGCGCGGGTCGCCGCTCACATCGTTGACAAGCACGCTCCGGCGCTCGCGCACCGCCACCCCGACAAGCCCTTCGGCGATGGACTGGCGATAGGGCGAGCCGCTGCCGAGTTCGCGCAAGGGACACTGGGCGCGCAGGACGACCTCACCCGCCTCCTCGTCCAGTTCGAAGACGCTGACCTCGAAATAAGAGAAGTAGCGGACGGTCGCATCGGCCACCACACAGAAGACCCCCCCACTGCTGGGGTGTTCAAGGGCCGCGGCGCTGACCTCGTTGACCACAAGCAAGCGAGCGAGCATCTTGTCGGTCGCCCGAGTGCCGGCCGCCGACCCCTGGTCGCCTGCGTTCACCAGCTCCACCCTCTTGAACCCCCACGACATCCCCCGAGCCACACGAGCCAGTATACGCGCCTCGTCCCCGTCCGGTCAAGCCTTCGAAGTCCAGGAGGACATTCGGGGGTGCGCATCGGTGGCTCTTGTGCACCATGGCTCTCCGACGGACGGCGTAGAGCGCGCAAATCTGCACGCGGAAATGCCTGGAAAGCCGCTGGCGCTAGATGCAGGCGGGCCGTCTCGGCCCGCGGCGCGGGCGTCCGGGGTGGCGGTCGCGGGGCGAGACGCTCCGCCTACAAGAGGCGAAAGGCACTCGAGGCGCAAATGGGCGCAGCGTCGGCCTTGCCACGCTTTTTGCCCCGCAATCAATTGCCAGGCGAGAAGGAAAAGAATGCCCTGGCCGCCTGCCAACGGCTTCCCGGAGGCTGGTCCCGGGGGGTCGCGCCCTTTCGAGAAAACCGGATTTTTCTCCGGCGAGGTTTTTTGCTATCATAAAATGCCGAGTTCGGTCGTTCAGCAACAAGGCAACGCGCGGGCCGGGATGGGTGCCAGGCTCGGCGTCGGCGTCAACCCAGGAGGAGCCGAATGGCGAAGGCAAAGAAGGCCAGGAAGAAGTACGTGTATTTCTTCGGAGGCGGCAAGGCCGAGGGCAAGGCCGCCATGAAAAACCTGCTCGGCGGCAAGGGGGCAAACCTCGCCGAGATGGCCGGACTGGGTATCCCGGTGCCCGCCGGCTTCACAATCACAACCGAGGTGTGCACCTACTTCATGCGCACCGGCGGAAAGTACCCGCCCGGCCTCCGCGAGACCGTTCACAAGGCGCTCAAGCGCGTCGAGCGCATCATGGGAGCCAGGTTCGGCGACCCACGGAACCCGCTCCTGGTCTCCTGCCGCTCCGGCGCCAGGCAGTCCATGCCCGGGATGATGGAGACGGTGCTGAATATCGGCCTGACCTCGAGGACCATCGAGGGCCTGATCGCCAAGACCAATAACCCCCGGTTCGCCTGGGACGCCTACCGCCGCCTGATCACCATGTACTCCGACGTCGTGATGGAGAAGGCGGCCGGGATCGAGCCCGAGGAGGGCCAGGGCATCCGCCAACAAC
This sequence comes from uncultured Planctomycetota bacterium, assembly GCA_964470215.1. Taxonomy (GTDB): domain Bacteria; phylum Planctomycetota; class PUPC01; order DSUN01; family DSUN01; genus CAYYCI01. The sequence goes on along the minus strand of CAYYCI010000435.1, from coordinate 960 downwards.
TCGAACGCGAACTCGACAGGATGAAAGAGGCCCGTGGGGCGAGCCAGGACACCGAGCTGACCGCCGACGACCTGCGGGAGTTGTGCGAGATCTACAAGGCGAAGGTCCAGGAGGTCCTCGGCAAGCCCTTCCCCGACGACCCCTACGACCAACTCTGGGGCGGCATCGGCGCCGTCTTCCAGTCCTGGAACGGCAAGCGCGCCGTGGCCTACCGCCGCATCGAGGGCATACCCGACGAATGGGGAACCGCCACAAACGTCCAGGCGATGGTCTTCGGAAATATGGGCGAGGACAGCGCCACCGGCGTGGCCTTCACCCGAAACCCGGCGACCGGCGCGGACGAGTTCTACGGCGAATGGCTCCCGAACGCCCAGGGCGAAGACGTCGTGGCCGGCATCCGCACCCCCAACCCCCTCAACGAGGAGACCCGTCCCGAAGGCACCGACCACCTGCCAAGCCTCGAGAAGGCCATGCCGAAGGTCTACAAACAACTGGTGGCCATCCGCAACAAACTCGAGCGCCACTACAAGGACATGCAGGACCTCGAGTTCACGATCCAGGAGGGCCGCCTGTGGCTCCTCCAGACCCGCACCGGCAAGCGCAACGGCCCGGCCGCCGTGCGGATGGCCGTCGAGATGCACAAGTCGCGCCTCATTGACGCCAGGACCGCGGTCCTGCGCGTCACCCCGTCCCAACTCGACGAGCTCCTCCACCCGATCGTCGACCCCGAGGCCGAGAAGAAGGCCACGGCGATCGCCAAGGGCCTCCCGGCGGGGCCGGGCGGCGCGGTCGGCCAGGTGGTCTTCACCGCCGACGACGCAGTGGCCTGGGCCGAGGAGGGCAAGAAGGTCATCCTCGTCCGCGAGGAGACCAACCCCGAAGACGTCGAGGGCATGCGCGCCGCCGTTGCCATCCTCACTGCCCGAGGCGGCATGACCAGCCACGCGGCGCTCGTCGCAC
>CAYYCI010000434.1:0-4282 GCA_964470215.1 uncultured Planctomycetota bacterium | reverse complement strand
AGCGGCCCCCGCGACGCGCCTGGACTCTGTGGGGGAGGAGCACAGAGGCCGTGGGGTGGCACGTCCACGGGGGCCGACGACAAGCGCTGTGTTCTCGCGTGCAGAGCCCCACCCCAAGGAAAATATTAGTAACGCCGCGCCCGCTTGTCAAGAGAAAATCTCCCGGATCGGCACAGTTTTGACAACCCGCGCGCCCCTTGCTATAATCCGCCGTCCTGCGAAAATCGAACCAGCCATGGAGCAACTCGATGGCCTGCGAGGTCTTCCTCGCACGAACAAACGGTCAAACTGATCCCGAAAGCCTGGCGAAAACCACCAGAACGCTCCTGGAGACATCCGGCCTCCACCAGGTAGTCGCCGAGGGCGACCTCGTGGCCGTCAAACTCCACTTCGGAGAGGGCGGAAATCGCAACCCCATCCCCGTGCCCGTCGTCCGCGAGGTCGTCGCCTCCCTTCGAGGGCGACGAGCCAAGCCCTTCCTGGCCGAAACCAGCACCCTCTACCGCGGCATGCGCCAGAACGCAGTGGACCACATCCGCATGGCCCTCGAACACGGCTACACCCTCGAGGCCACCGGCGCGCCGGTCATCATGCTCGACGGCCTCCTGGGGGAGTCCCAGGTGGACGTGCCCATTGGCGGCAAACACTACGAGAAGGTCAAGGTGGCCACGGGCGCCCGAGCGCTCCGCGCCCTCGTGGCAATCGCCCACATCACCGGCCACCCAGCCGCTGGCTTCGGCGGCCAGATCAAGAACGTCGGGATGGGCATGAGTTCTCGCGGCGGGAAGTTGATGCAACACTCCGGCATCGAGCCACAGGTGGACAAGACCAAATGCCGCGCCTGCGGGGCCTGCGTCGAGTGGTGCCCGACCGGCGCCGCGCAATTCGACGACGACGGCAAGGCCGTCATCGTACGCCTCAAGTGCGTCGGGTGTGGACAGTGTTTCAGCGTCTGCCCCGAAGGGGCCATCCCGTTCAACTGGGCAGGCTCAGCCTCGGCAATGCAAGAGAAAATGGCCGAACACGTCCTCGGAGTCATCAAGGGCAAGGAACAGAAAGTCGCCTTCATCAACTTCGCCGTCAGGATCACCCGAAATTGCGACTGCGGCAACAAACCCAGACCCGAAGACCCCGCCATCCCCGACCTCGGCATTCTCGCATCCCGCGACCCCGTGGCCCTCGACAAGGCGACCTACGACCTGATCTGCCAAGACCTCGGGCGCGACCCATTCCGGGAGTTCTACCCCGACATAGACCCCACCGTCCAGATGACCCACGCCGCCGCCATCGGCGCAGGCTCCCTCGATTATCAACTCCAGGAACTTGGCCCCTAGCACCACACATGGAAGAAGAAGAAACCTTCAGCCAGGAACCGCAGACGCCCGAAGAACCGACCGAAGAGGCCCCCGGCGGCGAGGAGGAGGCACCGGCCGAGGCCGAGGAAAGCAGCGCCAAGGCCACCAGGGAGCCCCTCTACCCCTCCGACGGCCTCGAGAGCGGCCTGTCGTGGTTCGGGACGGAGCCTCGAGCTGCCCCATTGCCCCCCGGCCAGAAGCCCCCGGTCGAAGAAGAGGAGGCGGTCGAGGACGAAGCCGAGGCCCGACGCCTGCGCGTCCGCCAGCGCCTGGCTGCCCGCCGCCGAGAAGCCGAGGCCGCTGTCGAGAAGAAGTGGTTCCAGAAAATCCCCCTCGGCGCCCTCTCCATGATCCCCATACTCATCGTCCTCCTTGTCATGGTCATCCTCTACCCGCCGTGGGGCACGCGCGTCCGCGGCCCCGCCGAGAAACTCGACGAGAAACTCCTCCTGCGAGAGGAGGTCAAGAACCCCAAGGCCGTGCTCGACTCACTCGGCATCGAGGCAATCGGCCGCTACTGGGCGGTCATCCCGCTGGCCGAGGAGCCCGCCGGCGCGGCCGACTACGCGTTCGTGATGACCAGGAAGGCCTCGCCCACCGCCGCGCTAAAACTCAAGCCCCCCTCGACGCAGAACTTCATCGCCAGTTGCGAGGTCGCGATCCTCGAGAAAGACCCCGAGTATGTCGCCTCTCTGTCCCTTGAGGACTCCACCGTCCTCGCCCTGCGCTCCGACGAGCGGAATCCCAACCGGGACGTCGTCCGGGTCGTCACCAGACGCGGCGGGAACCTCGTCAAGGCGACCCTCCGCCAGTCCCTCAAGCTACGCTGGTGGTACAAACTCGAGGTCGAGGTCGAGGGCAGCACGGTCCGCTACCGGGTCAATGGCGGGAGGCTCCCCACTGCCGGCGAGCGCCCGCCGGGCATCGCAGAGGTCCGCATCGTCGCTTTCAACGCCCGCATCGCCATCCGCAACCTTGAACTCACGCCCCGTCCCTGATCAATCCCCGCTTCCTGAAACCGGGAATTAACGCAGATAGACGCACGCCACGAAAAAGCCACAGATCGAGAATATGGTCCGAGGTTTTCGTGCCCCTTCGTGTCCTTCGTGGATCAATCAGCGGGATTCACGGGGGCCGGGACGGCCCGCCTACAGATGACCTCGAGCGCAGTTGGCTAGTTGTAGGCGGGGCGTCTCGCCCCGCGTCGGCTCTGTTCTATGCTCTGGCCCTCTCCGCGATGAGCCCGATCGAAACCGCAGACGAACGCAGATTAGCGCGACAGGAAATCAGCCACGGATGAACACAGATGGAACAGGTGGATATGGTCCGAGGTTTTCGTGCCCCTTCGTGTCCTTCGTGGATCAATCAGCGGGATTCACGGGGGCCGGGACGGCCCGCCTACAGATGACCTCGAGCGCAGTTGGCTAGTTGTAGGCGGGGCGTCTCGCCCCGCGTCGGCTCTGTTCTATGCTCTGGCCCTCTCCGCGATGAGCCCGATCGAAACCGCAGACGAACGCAGATTAGCGCGACAGGAAATCAGCCACGGATGAACACAGATGGAACAGGTGGATATGGTCCGAGGTTTTCGTGCCCCTTCGTGTCCTTCGTGGATCAATCAGCCTCGAACTTCACCTCCCCGCCGACCACCGTCGCGACCACCCGCCCCCTGACCGTCCAGCCGTGGTAGGGGCAATTGCGGCTCTTGCTCCGAAACGCGTTCACATCAATCGTCCATTCGGCCTCGGGGTCAATAACCGTCACGTCGCCCGGCCTGCCGACCTCGAGCGTCCCCGCCTCGAGCCTGAGCACCCGGGCCGGCCGCCACGAGAGCGCCTCGACGGCCCGCGCCCAACTCAACACCCCGGGCTCGACCAGATGGGTGACGACCAGGGGCACCACCGCCTCGAGTCCCAGCGCCCCGAAGGCCGCCAGCGAGAATTCGATGTCCTTCTCCTCGGTCGTGTGGGGCGCGTGGTCCGAGACGATGCAATCAATCACCCCCTCGGCCAGGGCCTCTCGCAGGGCATCCCGGTCCGCCTTTGTCCTCAGCGGGGGCTTTATCTTGCAGTTCGTCTCGAAGGTTGCCGCCGCCTCGTCGGTAAGCACCAGATGGTGGATGGTGACCTCGCAGGTTACTGGAAGGCCGCGTCGCTTCGCCTCGCGCACCAGGCGAACGGAGCCTGCGGTGCTGACGTGGGCGATGTGGAGCGGACCGCCGGTGGCCTCGGCCAGGAGCAGGTCGCGCGCGACCATCACCTCCTCGCTCTCGGATGGGATGCCCGGGAGTCCGAGGCGGGTCGAGACCGCTCCGCCGTGCATCACCCCTTTGCCGGAGAGCGCGGGGTCCTCGCAATGGTCAATTATCGGCTTGTCGAGCATCCTGGCGTATTGGAGCGCCAGGCGCATCAGTCGGGAGTTAGCCACGCAGTCGCCGTCGTCGGAGAAGGCCACGGCGCCGGCCCGGGCCATCTGGGCCATTTCGGCGAGGCCCTCTCCCCGCCGCCCCGCGCTCACACAGCCGATGGGCAAGATGCGCGCCAGGTCAACGGCCTCGCCCTGGCGAATCTGGAACGCCACCGATGGCTCGTCGTCCACGGGCGGGTCGGTGTTGGGCATGGTCGCGACCGAGGTGAAGCCGCCGGCAACGGCCGCCGCCGAGCCGCTCGCGATGGTCTCCTCGTTCTCGTTGCCCGGCTCGCGGAAGTGGACGTGGATGTCAATGAGGCCGGGGGTGACGATCTTGCCCGCCGCCTCGACCACCCGGTCGGCCGACTGGAAAGTTCCGATCCCGGCTATTCGTCCGTCGCGGATCAGGAGGTCGGCCACCCGCTCGAGCCCCTGCGCCGGACAGATGACCCTCCCGCCCTTTATCAGAAGGCTAGCCACTTCTCGCAGCCCCCACAACGAGCGAAAGCACCGCCATGCGC
>CAYYCI010000433.1:2038-4291 GCA_964470215.1 uncultured Planctomycetota bacterium | reverse complement strand
CTGCCCGATTTCTTCGCCGACGACATCGTGGCCGACGCGACCTCGCTCCCGGTCGCCGAGGCCGACCTGCCCAGCGAGAACTTCCTTCTCCACTTCGTCGGAGAGGGCGACGCCATCGTCATGACCGTCTCGAAGTCCCGCGGCAACGACATCCGAATCACCCTCGCCGGCAACGGCGACCAGCGGCGCATCCACACGTCCACCATCGAGTACGGCGGAGACCGAGCGATCTGGGTCGCCATACTCGACGGGCCGGGAACATGGCACGTCCGCAACATCGAGCCCTCGGACAAAGGCAAGGTCGTCCGGCTCCGATGGCGTATGCCCTACCACGCTGCCTGGCGGGTGGACTGGCGCCAGGACAGCGGTCTGACCGACAGTTGGGAAATGGCCATCGAGAGGCCCGGCGGCGGCTACCTGCGGCCAGGCTGGTTCGGCCCGCCCCGCTCGCTTCCACCGAACAGGAAACGATGGACGACCGTCCTCGGGCGCTTCGTCTATCCGTGTTGGGTGGACAAGAGCGGCCAGGGCTACCTCCAGCCACTCGCCAGGATCGTCCGCTTCGAGGGGCCGGCCCTCCTCTATCCCATCAATCGCACCGCTTCCACCCCGCTCGACGAATTCACAGTGGTGGACGTCGTGAGGGCCACGCTGGGGGTGGGGCCGTGTGAATACATCCTCGACGTGGAATCCCAAAAGCAAGCCTACAAGGGCCGCGCCACCTGCGCCACCCGCGATCTCCTGCGCGGCATCTACAAGGCTGGGCAGCAGAAGCGCCGACGAGCCGAGGTCGAACGAGCCCTGGTGGACGTGCTGACCTTCATCCGGCACATCCGCAGCCGCATCGAGACCTACGTGGCCTTCGCCCACGAGATTCTCGCCTACCTTGCCGAGCACAAGCGCGCCCACCCCGAACTGGCCGACGGCATCGCCCAACTCGAAGCCCTCGCCAAGGAGGTGGACCAGCGAGTTGGGCGCCGCAGAGCCAAGATCAAGACCCCCGAGGTCGCCGCGCGGCTCGTCGAGGAATTCAAGCGCACCGTTCTCGACTACGAGGGGCCCGATGCCTACGAGCGCTGCAAGCGCATCACCGCCGCCTGGGTCGAGATCGGGGGGAACCAGGACGAGTTGGTCGGCGAGTGTCGCATGGTCGTCAAGCGCCTGCGCCAGCGCGCCGGCCTCCTCATGGCGCTCGACCCCCGCATGCGAGCGATCGCCACCGAGGTCCGCCGTCGCACCCAGAAGGTCATGCGCAACCCCGCCAGTTACGAGGCGCCGAGGCACTGACCCCGTGAAAAAGCCAGGCGCTACGCTCTTCGCTGCTTTCGTGCTCGCGCTCCCCGCCTGCGAACGCGGCGAGAAGCCGACCATCGGGCCTGCCCGCCAGCCGCCCAAGCCCGAGACCATCGTTACCAAGACCGGTGTCGAGATGGTGCTCATCCCGGCCGGTGAGTTCATCATGGGCGACGAGACCGGCGCCGACGACGAGCGCCCCGCCCACAAGGTCCGTCTCGCCGCATTCTACATGGACGCCCACGAGGTCACCCAGGCGTCGTTCCAGGCCCTGATGGGCACCAACCCCTCGCGCTTCAAGGACCCGAATCGCCCGGTCGAGCGGGTCTCGTGGGTCATGGCCGTTCGCTACTGCAACATGCGCTCGCTGCGCGAGGGTCTCCAGCCCTGCTACGACCCCCGGAGCCTCGAGTGTGACTTCTCGGCCAGCGGCTACCGGCTGCCGACGGAGGCGGAGTGGGAATATGCCTGTCGGGCCGGCACCACCACGGGCTACTGGTTCGGCAACGACTCGACAAGGCTGGCCGACTACGCCTGGTTCAAGGCCAACGCCGGCGGCACCACCCACCCTGTGGGTCAGAAGGCTCCGAACCCCTGGGGCCTCTACGACATCCTGGGCAACGTGGCCGAATGGTGCCACGACCGCTACAGCCCGACCTACTACTCCGAAAGTCCCGCCGAGGCGCCCACCGGCCCCGCCAGCGGCGACGAGCGGGTCCTGCGCGGCGGCAGTTGGCGGCTCAGCGCCGACGCCTGCCGCTCGGCTGCCCGCAGCAGCGAGACCCCCATGTTTGCCGACGCATGCTTCGGTTCCGACGCATACGGCTTCCGGTGCGTCCGCTCCGCCGGCTCGCGCGCCAACAACTGAGAACGCGTAGAGCGCAGAGACGCGGCAGAACCCGCCATCCGGAAACCGCAGATGAACGTGGGCCGAAACAGCGGCGAATGAAGATAGATAGG
>CAYYCI010000433.1:0-2028 GCA_964470215.1 uncultured Planctomycetota bacterium | reverse complement strand
GGACACGGCACCGTCGTGCCCGCTGTCCGAGCCCGGTGGCACAGGCTGTCCAGCCTGTCTCCTCCCTCGCTCGGACGCTGTGCGTCCTCTGCGTCTCTGCGGTAGAGACGGCCCTCAGGTGGTGCGGCGCTGCTTGAGTTGGTCGAAGAGGACGGCGGCGAGAAGGATGCTGCCGCGTATCACGTACTTGTAGAAGTACTCGACGCGGCATAGTTCCATTGCATTTTCGACGGTGCCCATGATGAGCACTCCGACGAGTGCGCCGGTGATGGTGCCAACCCCTCCCGAGAGCGACACTCCACCGAGCACGCACGCCGATATGACGTTGAGCGAGAAGCCGTCGAGCGGGCGTGGATGGGCGAGTTGCATCTTGGCCGCGACCACGATCCCCGTGAAGGCGGCCATGAGGCCCTGAAGAGTGAAGATGATTATCTTAGTGCGCACCACCGGTATGCCGGCCAGCCTGGCGGCCTCGCGGTTGCCCCCGATGGCGAGCGCGTTGCGTCCGAAAACGGTCTTGTTGAGCAACAGGCCGAAGGCGAGAAAGCAAGCGGCGGTGATCCACACGGGGGTCGGGATTCCCAGTGGGGTGGCCTCGCCCAGGCTCGGGAGCATGATGGGGCACGGGATGCCACGGCAGACGATAAAGCCGATGCCACGAACTATCTGCATGGTGGCCAGGGTGGTGATCAGGGCATTGATGCGCAGTTTGGCGATGACGAAGCCGTTGACGAGCCCCACGAGGGCGCCTGCCGCCAGAGCGGCCGTGATGCCCAGGGCCTTGCTGCCGGTGAGCGCGATCAGCACGGCCGCAATCACCCCCGAACACGCGACCGTGGACTCCACCGACAGGTCGAAATCCCCGGCGACCAGACACATCAGCATGGTGCATGAGACCATGCCGACGCTGGAGACGGACAGGGCGAGGTTGACCATGTTGATGGGGGAGAGGAAGTTGCGCACTGCGACCGAAAGGACCACGAACAAGAATATGAAGACCACCAGCATCCCGGCGTTCTGCCAGAGGTCCTTGAGGATGGCGGTTGGCTCGAAGCGGGGGCTTTCGTTCACTTGAGGGCTTCCCGTGGCAGTGGCGGCGAGGTGGGGGCAACGCCTGGGAGTGCGAGTCTGAGGAGGAGTTCCTCGGTGGCCTCCTGGCGTGGGACGGACGCGACGAGGGCCCCTTCCCGCATGACCAACACGCGGTCAGCGATGCCGAGCACCTCGGGCAGTTCGCTCGAGACGGCCAGAATGCCAATCCCCTGGCGCGCGAGATTGAAGATCAGGTCGTAGATTTCGCGCTTGGCCCCGACGTCTATGCCGCGCGTCGGCTCGTCCAGCAACAACACCTTCACCCGCTCGGATAGCCAGCGCGCGAGGACGACCTTCTGTTGGTTTCCGCCCGAGAGGTTCATGGCGAGTTGGGCGAGGGAGGGGGTTCTGATGCCAAGGCGGGCCACGTGGTCGCGCGCGTTCTGTCGCTCGCGCCGCTCGTCGAGCACGCCCCAGCGTGCGAACCTCCGGCGCACACTGAGGTTGATGTTCTCGGCCACCGAGCGCAAGGGGACGATGCCTTCCCTCTTGCGGTCTTCGGGGCAAAGGGCGATGCCGCAACTGATGGCGGCTCCCGGGCTGGTGGTCTCCGCTCGCCGGCCGCAAACCCGGACCGCTCCCCGCGTGGGCCTCGTCGCGCCATAGATGAGTTTCAGCAGTTCGGTGCGGCCCGCGCCAACAAGTCCGAAGACCACGACTACCTCGCCCTGATGAACGGTCAGCGAGGCGGGCTCGGCGAGGCCCGGCCCCAGGAGGCCCTCGACCTCCAGGGCCGGGGGACCCAGCGGTCGTGGCCAGTAGCCGTAGATATCGGTGATCGTGCGGCCGACCATGTGGCTGACCAGTTGCTCGTGGGTGAGGCCGGCGAGGCTCTCGTGGGTGACGACGTGGCGTCCGTCGCGGAGGACGGTGACCGAGTCGCAGAGGTCGAAGACCTCCTCGAGGCGGTGTGAGACGAAGATGACGACGCGGCCG
>CAYYCI010000432.1:0-4293 GCA_964470215.1 uncultured Planctomycetota bacterium | reverse complement strand
CGCGGTCGGGAGAAAGCCGGGGAGATGGGCCACATCGCCGGCCAGCAAGTCGGGCACCACCACGCAAGCGGTCCTCGGGAAGCGGAGCCTCAGGCCCCTCGTCCCCTGGCCTGCGCGAATCTCGGCGTAGGCCGCGCCCGCCGTCAGGCGGAAGCGAACCGACGAAGCCCCGCCAGCGCGAGTGCCGAACGCGGCGTCCACCGCCACGGCGCTTCGGCTGTTCTCGGCGGCGGCCAGTTTCCGCAGGGTTTCACCGGGAATGACCTCGAGGCTCCCGCGACGCTCCCACCGCGACCCGACCCACGCATAGAGCCAGGCACCGCCGTGGCCGACGGAAAGGGCGAGTTTGTTGTTGAGCAGTAGCGCCCGGCCCTTGAACTCGTGGGCCAGTTGGCCTTCGGGGAGCGGGCTGCCGGTTGCCGCGCGAGATGGAAACGCGGCACCGCCGGACGCCCCGACGTCGTAGAGATAGGTGAAAGGCGGCCGCTCGCCGGCCAATGCCGCGGCACACAGCCACAGGCCGACGAATCGAGCGGCGAGTCTCGCCGCAACCACTGTGGCAACTCCTCGCCCCCACATTCTGGCGAAGCGGGGGCGTTATTTCCAGTGGGGGTACATGTCCGACGCACCGGAGGTGAGCCTGCGAGGAGAACCCCCGGCGGCGGGGATGAGGTAGAGTTCCCACGGGCCGCGCGGCGAGGGCGCCTGGCAAAAGACGATCTGGCGCCCATCGGGACTGAAGCGGGCGTAGCGTTGCACCCCGCCGAACCACGTGATCAGGCGCCGGCCCGTCCCATCGGGGCGGATGGTCCAGATGTGGGTTTCGGTCTCATAGACCAACAGCGAACCATCGCGGGACCAGTGGGGTTCACAGGCGCCTTCCTTGTCATAGACTTTGAGCGACTTCCCACCGTCTGCCGCCACGACGAAGATGCCATTGCCCGCCCGCCACCGAGCAGCGAAGGCGATGCGCTTGCCGTCGGGGCTCCATGCCGGCCCGGAGCAGTGGGGCCAGTCGTCGGGTGTGAGCCGGCGCTCCTTGCCGGTGGGGAGGTGTCGAATCCAGAGGGCACCGCCCCGCCGGAAAGCGATCCTGGTCCCGTCGGGCGCCCACTCGGCCTGATCGCCGTCGCAGATGCGCCGGGGCTTCGAGCCGTCGGCGGCCATGAGCCACACTCCCGCGCGACCGCCGCGCGTGGACGTGAAGAGGATGGTCTTGCCGTCCGGGCTGAACATGGGGTCAACGTCCAGGTAATCGCCCTCGCCGCTGGTGAGTTGGCGCAGGCCGGAGCCGTCGGGGTTGACGACCCAGATGCGCCAGCGCCCCGACCGGTTGCTCGAAAAGACGATCCTGCCAGCGCCCCAGGCCGTCGGCGCAGCCGCCAAGAACATCAGGGGGAAAACGAGCGTGCGCTTCACGGTCGGTCTCCTCCGTGGTCGTCGGCGAGGAACCGCTGGAACGCCGGGTCGGCGACGAGCCGCCCGGCGAGCATGGCGTAGCCGTCGGCGAGGGGGTGGCTCGCGTCGGCGTAGAGGTCAGTGGGCAACACAGCGGGCACGAAACAAGGTATGCCTTTCTCCTGAAGCCACCGCTCGACCTGGCGCCTCCGCTGCTGGTAGATGGCGCGGCTGGAGTCGGTGAGCATGTGTTCGTTGAAGGGGCCGACCACCACGAAGACCCGATTGCCACGCCGCCGAAATATCTCCACCGTTTGGCGGAAGCACCACCACTGGAGCGATTCGTCGAGCGCGACCCAGCGCGCATTGAACCGCCTGAGCCCCCTGGCCGTCCAGGGCTGGGGATTGGGGACCGGCGGGGCGCCCGGCCCTGGCAGCGCGCGACCCAGTGCCCGCAGCGGATTCTCATACGGGTGGTCGAGGCTCCAGGTCTGGATGCTATTGCCATCGAAATACGCGATCCTGAGGTGTTCGGCCCAGGTCATAAAAGGGAGGGTGCGGCCGACGACCACGGCGAGCCGTCCCTCGAAGCCCTCGGCGTAGCACGGGATGCGGGGGAAGAACTGTGGAACGAGCCGCGGGTGGTTGAACGCGAACTCCTTGGAGCCGCGCAGGTCGTGGCGCTTCGAACTCATCCACAAGAGGTTGCACTGGAGTACGACCTTCGTCTCGCGGATGGCTCGCCCGTAGTACTGAACGAGGCCGGCGAGCGCGGCGGGATGGATGCCGTCCACCCCCAGGTTGGCGAAACGGATATCCCGCGCCAGTGTGCCGAGGTGGTGCGAGAGAGTCTGGTCCGCGGCCACGTAGTGGCCCCAGACGACCGAATCGCCCACGAGGAGCACATCGCCGCGGCGGGCGGCCGCGCGGCAATAGCACGAGTAGAGCCAATAGTCGTTGCTCAGGCGATAGGGGATGCGATAGTCGGGGCCGAATGCCCCTGGCTCGCGCAACGCCCACACCACGGGCAACAGGGCGAGGATGGCGGCGATGATCGCGCCCGCGACCACCCACTCGCGGGGCGAAAGCCGAACCTCGTTCGAGCCGAATGGCACCTCGTCGCCCACGCGCCAACCCCTCAGAACTGGAAGTAGATGAACGGCTGGGTGCCCGAGGAGCCGAACACCGCCAGGTAAACCACCATGGCTACCACGAGGCCGATCCTCACGGGCGCAAGCCCCAGGAGCGGGCGCAAACGGCTCTCGTGGGCCAACTGGTAAGCCCATACCGACGCGATGAGCGCCAAGGCGAGCATCGGACAAGCGGGGTCGCCCACGGCGAAGGCCGCGATCCGCCCGAGGATGAGCCAGGCATCGCCGAAACTCTCGGCACGGAAGAACACCCACGCCAGCATCACGAACCCGAACACCCAGAGACGCTTGACCACGGTCGGCACCCGCTCGCGGTAGAAGGCAGTGGTCTCGAGGCGGCGGGTGAGGACGCGTCCGAGCGCGTGGAGTGCGCCCCAGGCCACGAAGGTCCAACTGGCGCCGTGCCAGAGGCCCGAGACGACCATCGTGATGCACATGTTGACGTAGGTGCGGAACGCGCCGCGGCGGTTGCCGCCCAGCGGGATATAGACGTAGTCGCGGAACCAGGTGGAGAGGCTGATGTGCCAGCGTCGCCAGAAATCGCCCAGGCCGGTGGCCAGGTAGGGGTTGTTGAAGTTGAGCATCAGGCGGATGCCCAGCATCCGGCCCACGCCGCGGGCCATGTCGGTGTAGCCGCTGAAGTCGAAGTAAATCTGCCAGGCGAAACAAAAGGTGGCGAGCAGGAGAGCCGCGGCGCCAAACCGCCCAGGGGCGCCGTAGACCTTGTCCACGTAGAGGCCCAGGTAGTCGGCGAGGGCCACCTTCTTGAAAAGCCCGACCACGAAGAGCGAGAGCCCGTCGGTCACATCCTGCCCCGTTATCCGAGACCTCTCGCGCAGTTGCGGCAGCAGGTTCCGGGCGCGCTCGATCGGTCCGGCCACCAGTTGCGGGAAAAGCGATACGAAGGTGGCGTAGCGGATGAAGTTCGGCTCGCGCTCGACCTGGCCGCGGTAGAAGTCTATCGAGTAACTCAGCGACTGGAAGACGAAGAACGAGATTCCCACGGGCAGGAGCACGTCGGGCGGCGGGATCGAGTAGCCGACGCCCAGCCACGCCAGCGCGGCGTTGATGCTCTCGGCCACGAAGCGGCCATACTTGAAAAAGCCCAGGAGCCCCAGGTCGTTGACCACTGCGAGGGTGAGCCAGAGTTTCTTCCAGCGCGGGCGCCTGGCCATCGCGACCACGGCCAGGTAGTCCGCCCCGGTGGCCCACAGGATCAAGATCAAGTAGAGCGGGTTCCACCACCCGTAGAAGCAATACGAAGCGGCCAGTAGCCATGGGAGTTTGAGCCGCGTGTTGCGAACCGCCAGGTAAACCCCATAGACGACCAGGAAGAAGAGCGCGAAGGTCCAGGTGTGGAAGAGCACGGCGTTCTTCTGCTACCTGTTGCCAGGGAGAAGGTCGGGCGGGACTTTCCGGACGCAACGGAACCCGAGTGCATCGCGCGCGAAGCACGCGTCCTCGAACCCAGGGTCCTCGCCCACCCGGTATGCCGAGCGGCAGGCCTCGGCGCTGGACGTCCACGCCCCGCCCCTCACGACGTATCTCTCCCCCTCGGCGGGGCCGCGGGGGTTGCGCTCAGGGCTGTGGCGGTAGTAGTCCTTGGAGTAGGGGTCGTTGCACCACTCGGCCACGTTCCCGAGCATGTCGTAGAGCCCCCACGGATTCGGCTTCTTGAGGCCCACGGGGTGGGTCCTCTTGCCGGAGTTGGCGGCATACCAGGCGTAGGACTTCAAGAGACGCG
>CAYYCI010000431.1:0-4302 GCA_964470215.1 uncultured Planctomycetota bacterium | reverse complement strand
TCGAGGAAGGGGGGGGGAACTAGCGCGCCAACTGGCCGGGGCCCCTTCAACACACGGCGCGCCAGCGTCGTCGCGCTGTTCGCTCATGTCCGCATGAATGGGCTTGCATCGGGCTATTCTATGCGTGCGTTCTCTTCAATTGCCTGAATCGCCTTTGCGTATGCGCCCTCGCCGTTTCGAGGCAAACAAAGACACGCCGCTTGAGCAAACGTCCAGGCGCCACTACGTGGGGCACGCTTCACTCGGCGTTGCGTCATCGCCCAGGCTCCGGCCAGTGGAGGTGGCGATGGAGGAAGCGAAAGGTGCCGACGCCGTGGATTTCGTGGGGGCCGTCGAAGAACTCGATCTCTGTCCGCTCCGCAATGCCCAGCCGCGCGTAGAGCCGCCTCACCTTCGCATACTCGTAGGCCACCCATTCGTCCGGCGCAACCCCGTCCCGGTGCCCTCGCTCGACCATGAAAGGACGCGGCGCGATCAGCGCTGCCATCTCCCCGTAGTTGGCAATGTGTCCCAGGTCGAACTCCGGCATCTCGTACTCGCCCGTGAACATGTAACTGCACGGATGCTCCACCGTCACGTTCTTACGCACCCAGTCGTTGAAGTCGGCCGAGCAAATCGAGAGGCAATAGCCTCGGAGGACGGCGGGGACCCGCATCGCCGTCTTCCCCCCGTAACTGATCCCGTAGAAGGCGATCCGCTCCGGGTCCACGAACGGCAGGCCCGCCAGCCAGTCGGTGATGACCTCGTGCTGGCGGATGATGAGCGAGAAGAGCGAGAGCCTCAGCGGATTGGCCATCCGCTGGATCACCCGGAACTCGTCACCGCCAATGTACGGGTTCTGTGGGGCGAAGACAACGAAGCCCCTGTCCGCCAGCCTCGCGCCGAAGTGATGATACGGCGTCTGCGGCTCGCGGTCCACGACCTTCTGTGGCCGCCCCTCCAGGCCGTGTTGGCACACTACCACCGGCCGTCTCTCCCCGGGGCGAATGTCCTTCGGAACGAGCAGAATGCCATAGGCGAAACACCCAGGCCACACATCCAACACCACCTCGTAGCCGGTCCATTTCGGCTCGTCGCGGTAGAGGCGGCTGCGCGGGTTCGGCGCCACGCTCGGTGGTGGCGCCTGGCCGATGAGTTCCTCGAGGAACATCTTCCGATACGGCGCGGTAGACTTCTGATAAGCCTCGAGGGACGAGAAGTCGAGTTTCGACCAGAGGGCCGCGCGCCGGGCCTCCGACCGCCGCATCAACTCCTGGGTGAACGCCACGAGTTGGTCGATCTGACGCTTCATTCGTGCCTTCGGGTCGGGCAACCGCGCGAGACGCCTGGGCGGGGAACCGGGCGCCGCGAGCGGCCGCGACAGCGCCAGCGCGCGGAAGAGCGCCGCGAGGGTCTCCTCCCTGCCAGGCGGTCCTTCTCCATCACCGACCAGCACGAGCGAACGTTCAGCGCCGAGCCTGCGATACGTCGCCCTGGCCTTCCCGAACTCGGCCTTCGTCGAGGCGAGCGGCGGCGAGACCAACTCGCCCGGGGTGGACCCCTGCTTTCCGACGACCGGCCCCTGACTCGCCTCGATGATCAAGGGCCTCGGCGCGACGAGCCGAGCGACCCCCGCATCGCCAAACTCGCTCAGCAGCCCCCAGACGTTCCGATAGATTGGCTCGCGCCAGAGTCCCTCGCGGGCCTGGAAGTAGCCGCTGACCACCGCGGCATCAATCCGCCTCTGGACGGCCGCGGCGTAGAGGGCGATCAGCCCGCCCTCGCCGTGGCCGAACACCGCGACCGGCATCCCCGCCCTCTGGGCCTTGAGCCACTCGACGGCCGCAAGCACTTTCTGCACCTCGTATCCGATGATGTGGCGGCCCATCTCGTAGGCCATGCGATAGACCCACTCGCGGTGGCTCTGGCCCGTCCTGCGACCCAGGCGCGGGTTCCCCGACCACGTGGTCTTGCGATTGACGATGGTGGGCACGAGGACGAGGCAGCCGTTCTCGGCCAGGCGACGGGCGAAGTGCGCCCGGGCCGGAACCCCGAGGACCAGCCCGACGAGCATCTCGGGCAACCAGTCCGCGTCCGGGACCGCGACCACCCCGGCCACCGGCTCGCCATCGGGTCGCAGCAGCAGGCCCTCGGCGTCCACACCCTCGAGGACAGGCCAACGGACGGCGTATATGGCGTAGCCTTCCCCTTCGCCGATCTTCGCAGGCGTGGAGGTCGTGGCAAGGAGTTCAAGAGCCTCGAAGGCCACGCGGCGATCCACGGCCCCGATGTAGCGGCGGAAGCGCTCGCGGTTCGGCGCGACCGAGCGCTCGTATGCCCGGCGCGAGGAGAAGTCGGGCGACCAGAGCCTCTCCCGCTGGGCGACCGAGGCCTCGAGCCTGGCAGCCATGAACTTCCTCAGGCCGGCCACCATGGCCGCGGCCAGGTCCCCCTTCCGCGTCAGGCGACCTGTCCCCGGGAGGCGGTCTGGCGCATTCATGGCAAACCCCCGCTCGAGGCCTATCGAGAGCAACGCTACCGCAGATAGCGACACCAAGCGCATCGCTATCTCCGAGCCGCCGACGATTGAGGAAACCACCCTCAGGGCAGTTCTTTGACGTAGATGCACTTGAACTCCAGCGGGTCGCCGTGGCGCTGGAGGCCGATCGGGCTTTCCGGTTTCACTCCGACCAATTTGGCCTGCGAGATGACCTCCTTGCCGTTGAGGATGACCGTGACGCGGTCGTCCTTGACCGTGATGATGAAGGTGTTCCATTCGCCGACGGGCCGGTCCTCCCGGCTCCCTGGGATATACTGGCGGCGTTCCTCTTCGCTCTTCGCCCGGCCGCGGTGTTCCCACATCTCGCCGGAGCCCATGTGCCAGGTCCAGATGTTCAGTTGCTTGTTGTCGCGGACGAAGACCCCGCTGTCGGCCTTTCGCGGCATTCGGAAGTCCACCCGCAGCATGTAGTTCTTGAACGGCTTCTTGGTGCGGAGGGTGGCCGCGCGGCCATCGAAGTGCAGAACGCCGTCCTCGACCACCCAGGAGCGGGCCTGCTGGGGGCTGAGTTGCCAGGCATCGAGGCCCGTGCCGTCGAAGAGGGGCGTCCAACCCGCCATGACGGCGAAGCCCGGCTTCGGGGGCAGCGGTTTCCCAGGCGAGGTGTCGGCCTTCAGGTCGCCAGTGGCGAATTGTATCCCGGCCAGAAGATGGGCGAGGAACTGCGGGTTCTGGAACGTCCTCGCCTCGTGGCCGAGCACCGTGTAGAAGACCCGGCCCTGGCCGTAGGTCTTGACCCAACTGACCGGGTAGTCGCCGTCGGCGCGGTCGGCCGTCATGCTCTCGGGCGCCCTCGCACCGTCCACGCTCAGCAGGACGTGGAGCGAGGCGCGGCTGTAGGGGGTGGTGAAGACGTAGATGTCGTCGTTGACCGTGAAGCCCTTCCCACCGAACGGAGCGTTCAGTGGGCTGGTCGGGTCGTCGAGTTTCACGGGGACGCTCTGGTGGCTGAACCATGCGTGGCCGAAGTGGGTCCCTCCGACCATCTTGTTGTATTCCGGCCAGCCGAGCGCGGGGCACGCGGCGTTGTGGAGAGCCACCAGCCCCTTGCCCCCTCGCACGAAGTCCAGGAGCGCTTTCTGTCGCGCCTCGAAGAGCGGCTTCTGTCGGGGGTTCAGGTCGCGCGGGGTCTTGTAGAGTTTGCTCTCGAGGTAAACATTAGCCAGGGCGATTGCATCGTAGGACGCGAGACGCTCGGGGGTGAAGACCGCGGGGTCGCTGGTGATCGTGGCCTCGAAGGCGCCTGTTTTCTTTCCGAGCGTCGCAATGGCCAACGCCGCGTGTGGAGCGGAGGGATGGGGGACGAACTTCATCCCCTTCTGCCTCTGCGCGGTCTCCAGGTCGCGAGCGGACTCGGTGAAGACGAGAATCTTGCGAGCCTTGGCGGGCCTGGCGGGAGCCGTTGACGGGGCGGCCGCCTCGATCTTCGCCAGACCGCTGCCCACGAACTTCGCCAGGTCCTCGGCGCCGAGAGCCGTCGCACCAACCAACGCCAACACAACGCCCATTCTGCGCAACATCGCCAGACCTCCTTTCTCCAGATCGGCTAGCCACCGACAGTATGGCAACCGCGTCGCTGGGATTCAAGGACGCGTTGGCCCGAGGGGCGAAGCCCCCCCGAGGGCCGTCGCCTGGTTGCCGACCCGGCGCCCGCCGATATAATGGTGCCGGGAGTGAATTGCCGATGGAGAGGCAGTGAGGGTTCTGACGCTACTGGCCGTTGCAACCGCTGCAACGTGTGGTGAGGTCCGCGTGGTGCCCTT
>CAYYCI010000430.1:0-4321 GCA_964470215.1 uncultured Planctomycetota bacterium | reverse complement strand
CTGCGTAGCCATTCGGGATGGCGTAGGCTTTCAGGCCGAGTTTCCAGGCCATGCAAGCCGCGCCGCGGATGACCGCGTTCAGCCCTCCGCAATCGCCTCCACCCGTGATTATGGCGATGTTCTTGATAGCCATCTTACACCTCCTGGGACAAGCATCGTTGCCTGGGAAAAGCCGGCCCGCCGGGCGGACCCGTCGCCGCGGCGGTCGGCATCAAGGTACAGGAAAAGGCCGCTCTTCGCAAGCCCCACTCCCGGGCAGATGCGACCCCGGTTGTTGGCGATCGGCGCGAATGCAACCAGACGGCCCGCCGCGGTCGGGGATGCCACAGGGCCCGTCGCATCGGCCCCGTGCTACTCCGAACCGGGCCCGCCCGCGCGGTGCCCGGCTCCGGGGTGTTGGTCGAGGAAGGCGATTACCTCGTCGTAGGAGGGGATGGCGGTCCTGCCGCCGAGCGCTCGACACTTGAGCGCGGCGGTGGCCGAGGCGAAGCGCGCTATGGTCGCCACATCCCACCCCTGCGCCAGGCCGAAAGTGAATGCCCCGTGGAAAACGTCCCCGCAGCCCGTGGTGTCCAGGACCTTGACCTCGAAGGCCGGCAAGCGCCACACCTCGCCTTCCTCGAGCCAGATGCAGCCCCGATCGCCGAGGGTGACCATTGGGACGATCCCTCCCAGTTCGGCCACTGCCCGCAGGTCCGCCTCGATTGAACCGGTGCGACCCCACGCCTGAGCACACTCGAGCGAGTAGATGGGATAGTCAATCAGTCCCACCAACTCGAGCACCTCGGGGGGCAGGCGCTCGATGTCGCCACAGACCGGCATGCCTCGTTGCCGCGCGTGGCGGGCGGCCAGAATCTGGGCCTGGGGCCAGGTGCAATCCACCAGGATGGCCTTTGCGCTATCGAGGCGAGTGAGGTCGAGGTGGTCGGTCGAGGGGTCGAGGCCGTGGCCAGGGAAAAAGATGAACCTGCGTTCGCCGTCGCGGCGGTCCACCAGGACCGCGCACGCCGGGCTCCGCCCTCCGGGACACACTCGCACCTGGGAGGCGTCCACTCCCTCGTCGTGGAGTTGCTCGATGATGAAACGGCCCGGGGTCCCGTCGCCGACGCGCGTCCACAGTTCGACCGAAGCGCCCAGGCGCGCCATGGTCACCGCAGCGGTAGCCGCCATGCCGCCGCCCTGGACGACGTGGTCTTCGACCACGCGGAGTGTCCCCTCCTCGTCCCCGGCGCACAGGAAGACGTAGTCAATGACGCTCAGCCCTATGCTCACAAGGTCAGCCATCGGCCAACAATGTTAGCGAGGGCCGCCGAGGAGTCAACCTCCGGGATCGTCAGGGGCAGGCTCTGCCCTCGAGCCTCTCTCACGGTTGGCCGGTGAGCCTGAGGACGACGAGGGTAGTGTCGTCGTGTTGCGGTGCGCTCTTGGTAAAGTCGTCGAGCGCCGCGACCACGGCGTCCACGGCCTCCTGAGCCGTCGCCGCGCCGCTACAGAGTGCCCGGGCGAGTCGCCGCGTGCCAAACTCCTCCCCGTCGGGGCTCCGCGCCTCGACCACGCCATCGGTGTAGAGACACACCATGTCTCCCTGTCCGACGCGCAGCGAAAGTGGCCTGACCGCCTTGGCGAACCGCTCTCCCTCCACCAGTCCCACGGCCAGGCCGTTGGCCCGCGCCGCGTGGGCCCGCCGCGAGCCGGACCGCACGACGACCGGCGGGAGGTGGCCAGCGTTTGCCATCACTAACCGGCCCGGCTCGACCGTCAGGTAGAGCGCGGTGACGAACATCCCGCGGAGCATGTCCCTGGTGACGAGTTTGTTGGTCACCCTGAGGACCTCCTCCGGGGTGAGGCCTCGGCTCGCGGCCAGGCGCAGGAGCGAGCGGAACATCACCATGACCATCGCCGCGCCAACCCCCTTGCCCGAGACGTCGGCACACACGACCCCGAGCCCGCCGCCGGGCTGCGGGATGAAGTCGTAGTAGTCGCCCCCGACCTCCTGGCAGGGGGCATAGAAGACCGCGAGGTCGAGCCAGGGCAATTCAGGCACCTCCTGCGGCAGGAGGCGATCCTGGATAGCGCGGGCCTTGTCGAGACCGATTCGCTCCTTGACCGCCTCGTCGGTGCGCAGTTCGGCGCCCGTCCGCTCGACCTCGAGGTGCCGGCTCAGCGCCTCGAGGAGTCCCTCCGGCCCATCAGCTGGCGAGATGACCTCCGCCGCAGGGTAAGTTACCACCTCGAAGGCACTGGCCAGTTGTCCGTCGTTGGTGATGAGCACCACCGCGGGAGGCTCAGCACCGAGCGCGGCGACCAGGAGTTCCGGCAGGAGCGTGACCACGCCCTCCCACTGCTCGGTGGCGCCCAGCACCACGGCCCGGGGCAGCCGGCTGCGAACCGCCTCCTCGAAGGCCGGGCGCTCGGAGAAGACCTCCAGGTCGCACTTATAGCGGACGGCGAACTGGTCGGCCAGTTCGCCGGTCGCGGCGTCGGGAAGGAAATAGACCTTTCCCTCGATGACCGCCTCGAAGATGTCGCGGTCGAGCGCGCCCTGGCGGACCAGTTCGGCGAGGTGTTCAAGGCGCACCCTCTCGACCCGGCTCGCCAGGTTCTCCAGGAGGTGTTCGGTGTTGATCTTGTGGTCGTCAGTGGCCATCTGGACCCTGTCCTCCGGGGCGGGCACACCCACCCAGGAAAGTATGGGCCAGGGCGCGCGCCGAGTCAAGATAGGCGGGCGCGACCCTCGATTCCCGGGTAATGTCCTTCTCCCGCTGTCCTCGAATAAGGAGCGGCCTGGAGGGTCTGGGACTATGAACGCAGCCAGGGGCTCTGCACGACCGTCCGTCGCGAAATGTCTGGGGAATGCGAGTGTCGTTGGTCGTGCGCGAATCACCTACAATCTCGGCTCGCCCCCAAGATAGGCTGCCAACGCCCACGCGGCTGGCCGGCGGTGTGTAGCCTTGTGGAGTTGTCTGCGCTGGGGATTGATGTTACAGTAGCGGCGAAATGCCACGGGAACGAAATAGTCGAATCGCGAACCGAGTCCTTAGCCACACTGGCTGGCTCGGACCATTGGTCTTGCTGGCGGCCGGGTGTGGCTTGCCCTGGGGCTGTAGGGGCGAGCCGCCTGCGCCGCGAGGACCGCTAGTGGGCAAGTCAGCGCCCGAGATCGCCGACAGGGTGGAGTTCTGGGCGGGGGCAAGCGAGGTGGAATTGGCGGCCTGCAAGGGCAAGGCGGTGCTGCTTTTTTTCTGGCATCCGAAGGATGGGGGCAAGAGCCTGGCGGCGCTGCCTGCGATCGCCGAATTAGCCAGAAGGTTCGCCAACCGAGGGCTGGTCACGGTGGGCCTGTGCGTCCTGACCGAGGGGAGCGAGCCGAAGGATCTCATCGCGCAGGCCGAGGAGTTGCGCAGACAACACAACCTGCCCTTCCCCATCGGGGTGGACTGCGATGCCGATGCCCATGTGGCCTATCGTGTCGCCGAGAGCGGAACGCCGTGGTGTTGTCTGGTGGATACTCGCGGGGTGGTGGCGTGGGCTGGTCGGCCTGGCGACCTGACCGCGGCCGTCGTGAGACGTTACCTCCCCTGAACGCCCTCACTCGGTAACTTCGCAGCCCGCTACGTCCTCGTAGGGCACTCCCCGCAGCCTGATCTCGACGACCTTCTCCTGGCGCTCCGGGATTTCGGCGGGGTCGATCTGGCCGCTGCCGAGAATCTCTCGCCGACGATCGATCACCGCTACGCCGAACGGGGTGGTTTCCCTTCTTCGTGCACCTCGGACGGTCAGTCGGACGACGGTGCCCCAGCATTGCTGCGCCTTCTCGGCCGAGACGATCCGCACCGAGCGCCCGGGTGGAGTGCCCCGCACGGGGACGCGCCCCTTCCTGAGGCGGACTCGCATGGCCTGGCGGACGAACTTGTCGGCGACCCCACAGGGGATAGCGTAGGCCATCCCACTGCCGACCTTGGGGTTGACGATCGAGCGCGTGACCCCGACCACCAGGCCCCGGGCGTCAACGACCGGGCCGCCGCTGTTTCCAGGGTTGATCGCCGCGTCGAGTTGTATGGCGCCGAGCGCGCCGGTCTCGTCGCGCCGCAATGCCGAGAGGGTGCCGGCGGTCATGGTGACCTCGAGGCCCGCCTGGGTGCCGAAGGGGAAGCCGGCGGCCCACACCTGCTCGGTCAACTGTAGGGCGCGCTCGGAAGCGAACCGCAGGGTGGCCGGCGCGCGGACATCCGTCCGCAGCAGGGCCAGGTCCAGGTCCTCGTCGGCCGCCACCATGTCGGCCCGGGCAATACGTCGCCGCCGGGGGTCCGCCCCAACCACC
>CAYYCI010000429.1:0-4340 GCA_964470215.1 uncultured Planctomycetota bacterium | reverse complement strand
ACCACCTCGTGTAGGCGGGGCGTCCCGCCCCGCGACGCACAGGCTGGAAAGCCTGTGCCACCAAAAGCAGGGAGGGGGCGTGCCCCTACCGGCCGTTTGCACGTCTATGAGCAAGTCGAGGATGGCGATGCATCCCGGCGTCTTCGACTACGCGGGGCTTGCGCGGGTGGCCGGTGCGGGGTATGATGCAGGCGGGCCAGGGATGGCTTTGAACAATGGAGAGGCGCGATGTCAGCCCGGCTGGTAGTGACGCGCGCGGGAAAGCCCTTCGCCGATGTTGACCTCGGGGAAGTGACCATCGTCGGGCGTGAGCCAGGGGTGGACATCTTGTTGCCCTCCGAGGGGGTCTCACGCCACCACGCGAGAGTGACCCACACCGAGGAAGGATGGCTCCTGGAGGACCTCTGGAGCCGCAACGGGACGCTGGTCAACGGGTGTCGGGTGCGCAAGCGGCCCCTGGCCGAGGGCGACCGGATCGAGATATGTGAGTTCACGCTGACCTTTCGCTCGAGCGAGGAGAGCATCCCGGGCCGCCAGCCCCAGGCGACGATGGTGATCGAGGAGGGCCCCCCGCCCCAGGCGCCGTCCAGGAGTCGCCCGGTGGAGGCCGACGGCGTGGTGGTCGGGGCGGCCGAGCGGGACGAACTCCAGCGCCTTCGCTCCCGCCTCCAGGCGATCTACGAGGTGACCGACGCTCTGGACATCACGCTGAATCTGGGGGAGTTCCTCGACAAGGCACTGGCCAAGGTCCTGGAGACCTTCCCCCAGGCCGACGTTGCGGTTCTGACACTGAAGGACCCCCACACAGGGAAGTTCGCGCCGAGCGCGGTGAGGGTGCGGAAGGGCCTCGACCCGGCCAAGGTGCGAGTCTCCTCGAGCGTGATGCGCGAGGCGGCGGCCGGGCGCCAGGCCATCCTGAGCAGCCTCCCGGCCAAGGACCCCCGCTTCCGGGCCACGATGACGATCCGCCGCAGCAGCATCGCGGCGCTGATGTGTGTGCCATTGATCTACCACAAGGATGTCACGGGGCAGCTCTACGTGGACTCGCGGCGGCCGGGGGTTGCCTTCCAGGACGACGACCTGGCGCTGCTGAGTTGGTTGGGCAAGGAGCTCAACCTGGCTCTCGAGCGGTCGCGGATGCGCCGCGAGTTATTGCGGCGAGAGCGAGTCGAGCGCGACATGCGACTGGCGGCGGAGGTCCAACGCAGCTTCCTGCCCGAGGAGCCGCCGTCGGTCGAGGGCTACGAGTTCGCTCTCCACCACAGTTCGGCGATGGGGGTGGGCGGGGATTTCTACGACTTCCTCCCCCTTCCTGGCGGACGTCTGGCTCTGGTGATCGGCGAGGTGGCGGGCCGGGGCATCTCGGCGGCGATCCTGGCCGCCAGGTTGACCAGCCACATCCGCTACCTTTCGCTCCAACACTCCTCCCCCGCCGAGGTCCTCGACGAGTTGAACTCGCTTTTGGTCGAGCGCGCGCCGCGGGGCAGTTTCGCGACCATGCTCTATGCGGTTCTCGACCCGCCGTCGCGGAAATTGGCCATGGCTTCTGCCTCTCATCCCGCGCCGCTGAGGATTCCCGCGGGGTCGGGCGGGGTCGAGCCGGTGGGATTGCCCCGGCAGTTCCCTCTCGGGGCGCTCGACGACACCGAGTATGAGGACCTGACGATAAGGCTGGAGTCCGGAGACCTGTTGGTGCTCTACACCGACGGGGTGATTGATGCCTCGAACACCGAGGGGGTGTGGTATGGTCAGAACCGCCTGGAGGCGGCGGTGGCGGCGGCTCCCCGGGACCCCCAGGGCATGGTCGAGGCCCTGACCGACGACCTCGCGTCGTTCGCCGACGAGGCCGGTCAGAACGACGACATCACCATCATCATCTGTCAAGCCGTGCGTCGCTGAGGACCGGGCGGGCCTCGGCGGGCGATCTACTCGCCGGTGAGATGCGCGGGGGGCGCCTCGCCCCCAGTCGCGCCGTCTCGCGGCCGGCGTCCGCCGAGAGGAGGGGTGCTACTGGAGGTTGCGGAGGCGTTCCTTCGGGTCAACGATGTTGGTGATCCGCACGCCGAAGTTGTCGTCCACAACGATGACCTCGCCCTGTGCGACGACGTGGCCCCGAATGACGATGTCGGCGGGCTCGCCGGCCAGGCGGTCGAGTTCCACTATGGCTCCGGGCCTCAGCGCGAGGATTTCCTTCAGTGGCATTTCGGTGTGGCCGAGTTCGACCACGATGGGGACCTCGACGTCGAGGAGGACCTCGACCGAGAGGGTCTGAGGCTTTTGTTGTTCCTGGCCTTCAGGTTGCCCCTCGAGGGGAGCGAACTCGACCGGTCGGACGCTCACAGCCTCCTGTTCGCTCTGCTGCTGGGCTTCTTGCTCGGCGGCTTGTTCAGCCATTGCCATTGTCTCCGTTTTCGGGGGGCTTGGGAGTGGATGCGATCTGGACAGCTCGCCTGTTTCCCGAGAGGCCGGGTTCGCCGGCGAAGTAGGGCTGGCCTTCGACGGCGATGGCGAGGGGGCGGCCGGGACGGGTCTCGAGGCGGATGACCTGTCCCGGCTGGAGGTTGAGGAGTTCGTGGATGGTGATTTCGGCGCGGCCGAGTTCGACCGACAGGCGCAGCGGCGCCGCGGCCACCGCCCGGCGAAGCGCCTGGGTGGCATCGGCGGTCTCGGAGGCGGCGTAGGGCGGCGGCACGAGGGCGTTGATGAGCGTGACGGGCAGACAGATGTTCATATCGCCGACCGATGCCTCGTTCGAGATCGTAAGTGTGATTTGGAGGACGGGCTCCTGGGGCGGGAGGACCTGGACCTCGCGGGGCCGGACGGCCATCTCGGTGGGGCGGAAGCGAACCTGGGCGAAGTCGCCCCACGCGGCGCCGAACCGCTGGCAGATGGAATGGAACAGAGGCGTGACGACGGCCTGTTCGATCTCGGTCAGCGGCTTGTTCTGGGCGAGGACCTGGCCGCCGCCTCCCAGCAGACGGTCAACGAACGCGAACGCCAGAGGAACCTCGAGGGAGAACATCCCGGGGTAGCCGCCGGGCTCGGCGCGGAACAGTTGCACACACACGGGTTCGGGCAGCGAGGAGTTGAATGACTGGTAGGTGGCCGGTTCGATAGCAACGAGGTTCGTCTCGACGGGGGCTCGGAGGGTCTGCCCAAGGGAGTTGGAGATGGCGGCAGCGGCCTTCTCGGCCACGGCCTTGACGGCTCGGGTCTGTTGGGGGGTGAGTCGCCCCCGGCTGCGAAAGTCGAAGGGCCGGATGACCTTCTGGGGGGCGGCGCCGGCGGCCGGCGCGGTCTCGACCTGGCCCTCGCTCACCGCGGTCAGGAGTTCGTTTAGTTCATCGGAGCTGAGCAGCTCCTTCATTGCGGTGGTCCTTCTACTGAACGATGAACTGGTCGAAATAGATGTCCAGGACGGCGTCGGGGATTTGGAGTCTTTCGTTCAGGAAGAGTTTGATCTCCCTTCGCAGTGCCGCCTTGGCCTCGGCGCCCTCGATGTCGGCCAGCCGCTTCTCCGAGAGGAGGGCGATCAGGGAGTTCTTGATCTCGACCTGGCGCCGGGTGATCTTGGCCGCGGTGGCGCGATCCTTCGCCTCGATGACGATGTCGGCCTTGAGAACCCGTCGCGCGTTCTCGTCGGCCAGGTTGACCATGACGGTGATGGGGTTCTCGAGGAGGACTCCCCTGGGCCTGGTCTGCTGCGCCTGGGTGGGTTGGTCCTGGGTCTGCTCCTCGGGGCGCTCCATGGCCGAGACGATCGCGGGGAGGAGGATCGCCCCCGCGATGACGCCGAGGACTATGCAGGCGATGCCGATGATCATCGGCTTCTTCGATGGGGCCGCCGCGGTCGTCTCCGGCACGGGTTCTTGTTGTTCGAGAGCATCTTCCTCCGGCATCGCAGTCTCCTTTCCCTCAGGGGTTACGTTCGGGAGCGAGGACGATGCGGACGCGGTCGTTGGAGGCGCGCGCTCCCGGCTGCCTTGCCACGGGTCGGAAACGGCCGCATCCGGACAACTGTAGCCTTCTATACGGGATGCCGCGCTCGTGGAGGTAGCGAGCGACGGCGGCGGCGCGCAACGCCGAGAGGAACCAGCCATCGCCGGTGGACGAGACGTGGGTCTCGATGGTCAGGTAGCAGAACCGGCTCCGGGCAAGTTCCGCGATGCGGTCGAGGGCCTGATGGCTGGATCGCTCGAGGTCGGCCGTACCGGGCCGGAAGGCCACCGGGGTGGAGAAGGCCACCGAGCGCCGGCGCTCGAGGTAGTCAACGGTCGCCCGCCTGACGCGGTCGGGGGGGGCCTCGAGGAGGTTTTCGTTGAGAAGTGCCTCCCCGGGTG
>CAYYCI010000428.1:0-4341 GCA_964470215.1 uncultured Planctomycetota bacterium | reverse complement strand
CAAACGCGCGATGTAGGCGGGGCGTCCTCGCCCCGCGGCGGTGTTCTCCCTGTAGGCGGGGCGTCCTCGCCCCGCGACCACAGGCTGGAAAGCCTGTGCCACCGGGATTGTGAACTGGAAAGCCTTGAGACTATGAAGGAAACCCGCGGTTGGTTCTGCAATAGGCCGGGGCGTGTGGGCTTTGGCACGCTTTTGTGCACCGTGGATTCCTGATGCAGGCGAGAAGGGAAAGAATGCTTTGCCGAAAGGACGCAACGCGCTCGGCGTGCGGGCCTTCGGGACGACGGGTCGGGGTTGGCAGGCAGCCAAGGCATTCTTTTCCTTCCCGCCTGGCAATTAATTGCGGTGCAAAAAGCGTGCCAAAGCCCACACGTCCCGGCGCGCTGCCATCCCGGGTTTCCTCATAGAAGTGCCGCCGATGCGCAATGCGACAGGCTGCCGAACCAGTCGGCCGTTAGGAACGAAAGGAGGCTGACCATGGCGAGAGAGAAAAGCTCGAGATTGGACCGCCGCGCGTTCCTGAAGGGCGCGGCCGCGCTGACGATCGTCGGCCCATCAGCCGCCCGCGCCGCCCAGGCCAACTCCACCCTGGAGCTCGGCCTCGTCGGCTGCGGCGGCCGCGGCACCTGGCTCGCAGCCCTCTTCGAGCAGAACTCCGCCACGCGGGTCGTCGCCGTGGCCGACTACTTCCCCGACCGAGCCGAGCGAGCGGGGACCAGGTTCAAGGTCCCCGCCGACCGCCGCTTCTCCACTCTGAGCGGCTACAAGCGCCTCCTGGAGTGCAAATTGGACGCCGTCGCAATCGAGTCGCCCCCCTACTTCCACCCCGAACAGGCCGCAGCGGCCGTGGAGGCGGGCAAACACGTCTATGTCGCGAAACCGATCGCCGTGGACGTCCCGGGCTGCCTGACCATCGCCCAGGCGGGAAAGCGCGCAACGGAGAAAAAACTTTGCTTCCTCGTTGATTTCCAAACGCGGGCGAACCCTTTCTATCAGGAGACGGTCAAGCGGGTGCAGGCAGGCGACATCGGGACCATCGCGCTCGTCCAGGCCAACTACCACACCGGCCCGATCGGCGGACGCGGCCCCCACGACAGCGCCGAGGCCCGACTGCGCGACTGGTACCACGACCTCGCCCTCAGCGGCGACATCATCGTCGAGCAAAACATCCACGCCCTCGACGTCGCAACCTGGTTCATCGGCTCCGACCCCATCGAGGCCGTCGGCCACGGCGGAAATCGCGTCCACATCCACAAGGGCGACTGCTGGGACCACTATGCCGTGGTCTTCACCTTCCCGGGCAATCTCCTCTGCGACTTCAGTTCCACCCAGTGCATCAACGGCCACGGGGATATCGGCTGCCTGGTCTTCGGCTCGCGCGGCACCGCCCACACCCACTACGGCGGCCTCGTCTACATCCGCGGCCGCAAGTCATACAAGGGCGGCCGCACCGGCGGCATCTACACCCAGGGCGCCGTGACCAACATCAAGACCTTCTGGCAGAACATCCGCGACGGCAAGACCGACAACCCCACCGTGGCCCCCAGCGTCCGGAGCAATCTGACGTGCATCCTGGGACGCACGGCCGCGCGAACCGGCCGCCAGGTCACCTGGAAGGAGATGCTCGAGACCGCCGAGAGGCTGGACCCCCGCCTCGAGGGCCTGAAAACGTAGGCGGGGCGCGCGGCTCGCGGGGTTGGAGGTCTCCGGTTATCGGTTATGGGTTTGGGGGCTGGGGGTGCTATTGGTTTGTAGGCGGGGCGTCCCGCCCCGCGTCCGCACCGAGGCATAGGGGGAAAGCGATGCTCAGGATCGGGATCGTCGGGGCCGAGAACTCCCACTGCGCCGCCGTCGCCCGCACGCTCAACGTCCAGAAGGCCTGCCGCGCGCGGGTGGTGGCCGTCTGGGGCGAGACCAGACGCTTCGCCGAGAAGGCCGCCGCCGAAGGCCGAATCCCCGAAATCGTCCGCCACCCCGAGGACATGATCGGCAAGGTTGACGGCGTGATGATCGATCATCGCCACCCACGCTACCACGTCCCCGCCGCAATCCCGTTTGTCGAGGCGGGCATACCCGTCTTCGTGGACAAGCCGTTCTCGTGGACCGTCGCCGAGGGGTGGAAACTCGTCCAACTGGCCCGCCGGCGCCGCGTCCCGCTCACCTCGTTCTCCGTCATCCCGCTCCAGGAGACCTTCCGCAAGGGCTTCCTCGCCCAACTCCGCAAGGCCGGTCGCATCACCGCCGTCACCAGCATCGGCCCGTGCGACGCCAAGTCCAAGTATGGCGGCGTCTTCTTCTACGGCATCCACCAGGTGGACGCCATCACGAAGGCGTTCGGCCCGGGCATCCGCTCGGTCCACGCCATCAAGGCCGCCAGAGGCAACCGCAACGTCGTTGTCACGATGAAATATGGCGAAGGCGGGCCAATCGTCGCAATGCACTGCGCGGCCGAGGGAAAGACGGGCTTCCGCTTCGTGGCCGTGGGCACGAAGGCCACCGTCGCCCACGAATGCTCCTACGACCCGAATCCCTACCTGAGCGGGGTGCGGACCTTCCTCAGGATGTTCCGCACCGGGAAAGAGCCTTACAGCGCGAGCGAGATTCTCGAGCCTATAGCGGTCCTCGAGGCAATCGCCAGGTCGCTCCGCACCGGCAGGCCCGCCACGGTCCGCCGCCTGCCATGTTGATCGCGCGCGGCTCGGTGTCATGGCATCACGGTGCGAGCGGAGCCCCGCGCCGCCTGGTGCCACATCTACGAAAGAACCCCGAATGAGGGAGTATCGGGGCGCGATGGGCTTTGGCACGCTTTTTGCACCGCGATCAGTTGCCAGGCGAGAAGGAAAAGAATGGCTTGGCTGCCGGCCGACCCCAATTGGCCGTTGCTAAAGCTGACAGGCGTAACGCCACGCGCTCTCTCGGCAGAGCATTCTTTTCCTTCTCGCCTGCATTAGAAACCCACGGTGCACAAAAGCGTGCCAAAGCCCACCGCGCCCCTACCTCCTTTGAATCCCGCCGGCACTCCTCCCTCATAGCGTCGAGCTTTCCAGCCTGTGTCTCCCCACCGTCGCGCAGCTCGGCGTCCACAATGTCCACTCTGTCCATGCTGTCCATCTGGACTCATCGGACTTTGTGGACTGGATGGACGGGTCAATCAGCGGGCTTCGGGCGCCCCTTCCATCATGGCCTCGATGGTCTGGGCCACGCTTCGTGCCAGGGCCCCCAGGTCGTAGCCGCCCTCGAGCGCCGCCAACAGCCGCCCGCCGCAATGTTTTTCGGCCACAGAACAGGCCAGTCGCGCCAGCCGCCCGTAGTCGGCGTCCTCGAGTTTCAGGCCGCCGAGCGGGTCGGCCCGGTGGGCGTCGTAGCCGGCCGACACCATAACGAACTCGGGCTCGAACTCCTCGGCCGCCGAAACCAGCGCCTCGCCAAACTGCCCCACGAACTCCTCGCCGCCAGTGCCCGCGGGGACCGGGATGTTGAGCGTGTAGCCCTCGCCCTCGGCCTCTCCCCGCTCGCTCGCCGCACCGGTGCCGGGATAGAAGGGATAGCGATGAATGCTCAGGTAGAAAACGCTGGGGTCGTCGTAGAAAGCCTCCTGGGTGCCGTTGCCGTGGTGGACGTCCCAGTCGGCAATTAGGATGCGCGTGAGCCCGTGGCGTCTCTGGAGGTAGCGCGCGGCGATCGCCACGTTGTTGAAAACGCAAAACCCCATGCCCCCACCACGACGCGCGTGGTGGCCAGGTGGGCGCACGGCGCAGAAGGCATTCGCCGCCTCGCCCCCGACTATCGCATCGGCCGCGCACAGGAGCGCGCCAGCCGCCAACACCGCCGCCCGGAACGACTGCCGACACACTGGCGTGTCGCCCCAATCGAGCAGGCCCCCTCCACGCTCACAGAGCGCCTCGACCCTGGCAACGTAGGCGGGCTCATGGACCGCCTCGAGCCAGCGGCGCTCGGCTGGCGTCGGCTCGACGTGCACCGCCTTGCCCCACAAGCCCGACTTCTCGAGGTGCTCGACTATGGCCTCGAGGCGCTTCGGGCGCTCCGGATGCCAGGCCGGCATCTTGTGCTTGAGGAACTCAGGGGAATAGACGATGGCCGTTCTTGTTTTCATCGCGATGTTCGCTCACGCTCGTTGTCCAACGGTTCCGTGCTTCGTGAACCCTGATACTACGCGGTGGACTCGCTGTCAAGTGCGGGACGCGGGGCGAGATGGCTCGCCTACGGCTGATGATACATTTTCGCGCGGCCAACGCATGTAGGTCGGGCGTCCCGCCCCGCGATTCCCACATCTATGAGGAAACCCGGGATGGCAGCGCGCCGGGGCGTGTGGGCTTTGGC
>CAYYCI010000427.1:0-4364 GCA_964470215.1 uncultured Planctomycetota bacterium | reverse complement strand
ACTACGGCGGCAAGATGACCGAGATGATGAACCTCGGCCTGGTCGCCTATCGCGTGGGGAAGAAATTAGCCTACGACGGCAAGAAAGGCGTCGTGACCAACTGCCCCGAAGCCAATAAGTACCTCTCGAGGAAATATCGCCAGGGCTGGACCCTGAACGGCTGAGCGACCCGGGGGTTGATTGGCCGGCCCGTGCGCCGGCGGGGCGTGGGGCACAGGCCGTCCTTCAGCGAGGTCTGGCCCGCTTTGCCCCGAGCGGGTTGGGGTCGCGGCCCTTTCCTGGCGATTGTGGGATGCGGGCGCTGTGGGCGCCGTGGCAATCGGCGCAGGTGCGCCGCTTGCTCGCAGGCGAAAGGACCGCGACACCTTCAGCGTGCTTGCACGAGCGGAAGTGGCAGCCGTCGCACCAGCGGTCTATCTCGTGGCGGCGGAAGACCCGCTCCGGCTTGACCTCGTTGTTCTCGTCCTCGATGTGTCCCTTGCTCAGGCCGTGGCAGCGGGTGCAGTCGATCCCCTTCTGACGGTGTTTGCTTCCGGCGAAGGCGTTGGCCACGTCCACGTGGCAGACCGTGCAGCCACTGAGCGCACCCATCGGGATCGGCTCGGGGTTGCCGCGGTGGCAGGAGCCGCCCGCAAGCGGGCCAACGAGGGCAATCAACAACAGGACGCGGGGCCGCGGGTGGTTCTCGGTCATGACCTCGGACTTCAGGCGAGCCAGCCCCGCTCGAGCCATCGGTGCGTGGTGGGGGTTTTAGCGGCGAGAGCGGTCAACTCGGCGCGTTGAGCGGCGCCGAGCCATCCCGCCGCCAGTCCCCCCGCAACCTCTCGAGGAGACCGGCGGCGGGTCCTCGTGCTCATTGCGCTCCCCCGTTTAGCCAAGGCGCGCCGCGAGTTCCCGGAGCCGCGCCACTCGCTCCTCGGTCGGCGGGTGGGTGCTGAATAGTTTTGCCAGGCTCTCCCCCCGCAGCGGGTTGACGATGAACATGTGGGCTGTCGAGGGGTTGGCCTGCATGGGCGCGTAGCGGACCCCCGCCTCGAGTTTCCGCAGGGCGCTCGCCAGGGCCAGCGGGCGGCCGGAGATCCTCGCGCCGCCCTCGTCGGCGGCGAACTCCCGGGTCCGCGAAATCCACATCTGCACAAGCACCGCCGCAATCGGCGCAATGAGCAGCACTATCAGCCCCAGGATCGCGCCCAGCGGGTTGTCGTCGTCATCGCCGCCGAGGCCGCCGAAGAGGAGCCCGAACCGTCCTATCGAAGCGAGCATCATCACCGCCCCCGCGATGGTCGCCACGATGGTGCTGATCAGAGTGTCGCGGTGCTTGACGTGGGCGAGTTCGTGGGCGATGACCCCCTCGAGTTCGTCGTCATCGAGCATGCGGAGGATGCCCGCCGTGGCGGCGACCGCCGCGCGGCGCGGACTTCGGCCCGTGGCGAAGGCGTTCGGCGTCTCGGTCGGGATGATGTAAACCCGCGGCATCGGGATGCCCGCCCGCTGGGCTTGGCGCTCCACCGCGTCCCACAGGCGCGGCGCGTCGCCCCGCGAGGCCACGGGCTGCGCGCGGTACATCGCCAACACGATCTTGTCACTGAACATCAGCGACAGGAAGTTCATGGCCCCGGCGAAGATCAGCATGGCAACGGCGCCATGGACACCTCCCACGACCCGCCCGATGAGCACCAGGAGGCAGGTCAGCACGATCATCAGCAGTCCCGTCTTCGCAGCGTTCATCGGACCTTCCCTCTCAGCCGGTTGCCGAGTCTCGATTCCCAATTCGCTACGCTTATCATGATAGCTTCCGCCCCACCAGTGGTCAACCGGGGCCGCGTGACACCCCGGCGCCGCGATTGACACCAGCCCCTCACAGGCATACCATAGGGTCTGGAAGCAGAGGTGAAAGGGTGACCGAAATTGAATAAGATCGTGCGCAAGGAGCGTTTTTCCAAGAGCGTGTTTCTGATGGCCCTCTCGGCGCCCGAAGTCGCCAGGAAGGCCCGGGCGGGACAGTTCGTCATCGTCCGGCCCTGCGAG
The DNA here is from genome assembly GCA_964470215.1 of uncultured Planctomycetota bacterium. Taxonomy (GTDB): domain Bacteria; phylum Planctomycetota; class PUPC01; order DSUN01; family DSUN01; genus CAYYCI01. Next base: position 2,336 of record CAYYCI010000427.1, on the reverse strand, counting down.
ACGGGCGAGCGAATCCCCCTGACCATCGCCGACTTCGACCGCCAGAAGGGCCTGCTCGTCATCGTCGTCCAGGAGGTGGGGAAGACCACCCGCCTCCTCGGCCAGATGCAGCCGGGCCAGAGCATCCTTGACCTGACCGGCCCGCTCGGCCGGCCCACGGAGATCGAGCGCGTCGGCACCGTCTGTTGCATCGGCGGCGGGGTGGGAATCGCGGCCGCTCACCCCGTCGCAAGGGCCTTCAAGGAAGCGGGCAACCACGTCGTGGCCATCATCGGGGCCAGAACCAGGGACCTCCTCTTCTGGGAAGAGGAGATGCGCGCAGCCAGTTCGGAGTTGATCGTGACCACCGACGATGGCTCGTACGGCGCGAAAGGGTTCGTGACAGATCGCCTGGCCGAGCTGATCGCCTCGGGCCGCAGCCTCGACCTGGTCTTCGCCGTCGGCCCGACGGTCATGATGCGAGCCGTGGCCGAGACCACACGCCCACACGGCATCAAGACCATCGTGAGCCTCAACCCCATCATGGTCGACGGCACCGGGATGTGTGGGGGCTGCCGGGTGCTGGTGGGTGGTCAGCCGCGGTTCGCGTGTGTGGACGGCCCGGATTTCGACGCTCACCAGGTGGACTTCGACAACCTCCTGGCGCGGCAGCGGCAATACCTCGACCTGGAGAAACAGGCCGCAGGCTCCTGAGCGAGGCCATGGAAGAGCGTCCGCGACCATCTGCTCGCCGGCCGTCTTTCCTCGTCCGCCACCGCGAGAAGGTCGTCACCGCGGGGCTCGTCGGGCTGACGGTCGCCCTGGGTGTGGCGACGGCGGACGAGTTGCTCGACCTGGGTCTTTTCCCCACGAGGCTTGAACGGGAGGCGAGGGACCTGATCGCGCGGTTCGCCGCCGACGAGCCGACCCGCCGCCAGGCCGCGGCGAAACTCGCGCGCGATGTGGACGCCTTCGTGGCCATACCCGAACTCATCCGGGCGCTCGGCTCGCGCGAGGCTCGCGTTCGGCGGTTGGCCGCCGAGTGTCTTCGCAAACTGGCGCGGGTCGAGCACGGCTACGACCCCGACGCCCCGGCGGCCGAGCGCCGCGCGGCCATCGCCCGCTGGCGCAGGTGGTGGCGCGAGAACGAGGAGCGTTTCTAGCCAGGAGGAGCCGTGTCGCCAGGCGAGGTCGCCCGCAGCATTCTCCTGTCAGCCGCGGTCTTCGTGCCGGTGGCCGGGGTGAGCGCGGCGCTCGGCTACCTGGTCATCCGCCGCAGGGGCAAGGCCGAGCGGGCGAGGCTCCTCGTCTGGACTGTGGCGAGCGTCGGCCTCGGCGGACTGGCCACGGCGATGCTCTGGACCGGCCCGCAGACCACCGCCCTGCTGGTGCGGTTGGTCATCTCGCTGGGCTCGATCCTTGTGGCATATCTGATCGTCGCGCTCGCCACCCGCTGGCTCCACAAACACATAGAAGACCCGGCCAGTCGGATAAAGTTCCGCAAGGCGCTCGTCTATGCGCTCACCGTCGTCGTCATCCTGGTGTTGCTGAAAATCTGGGTGCTGCGGCAACAGATAAACTACACGACGGTCTTCAGCATCCTGGGCGCCGGCCTCGCCCTGGCGCTCCACCAGGTCATCATGTGCTTCACGGGCTGGCTCGTGCTGCTAGTGCATCGCTACTACGACGTGGGCGACAGGGTCCAGATCGGGGAGGTGCGCGGGGACGTCAGCGACATCGGCATCCTCCACACCACCCTGGTCGAGATAGGCGAGTGGGTCGCCGCCGACCAGAGCACCGGCAGGCTCGTCACAGTGCCAAACAGCGCCGTCTTCACAAAGTCGGTCTTCAACTACACCCGCGGCTTCCGCTACATCTGGAACGAGATAAGCATCCTTGTGACTTTCGAGAGCAACTGGCGGAAAGCGCAGCAGATGATGCTCGAGGTCGCTCAGCCTGGCGTCGAGGAGATCGAGAAGGACTTCCGCGAACAAATCAAACACATCTCCCGCAAGTATATGATCCTCTATCAGCACCTCACCCCCATCGTCTATCCCTCGATCCGCGACTGCGGGGTTCTCCTCACCCTGCGCTACCTGACGAAGCCGAAGGAGCGGCGCGGCACCGAGGCCGCTCTGACGGCGAAAATCCTCGACGCCTTCGCCGCCGAACCCGACGTCGAGTTCGCCTACCCCACAACCCGCTTCTACGACGCCACCCGCGAGGGAAAACTCCCCGCCAAGCCCACCGAATAGCCCCTGCCACGCGGGGCGAGACGCCCCGCCTACATGCCCGTCTTTCAAAGAGGGCCATGGTTTGTAGGCGGGTCGTCCCGGCCCGCGAAACAAACCCACACC
>CAYYCI010000426.1:0-4392 GCA_964470215.1 uncultured Planctomycetota bacterium | reverse complement strand
TATGAGGAAACCCGGGAGGGCAGCGCGCCGGGCGTGTGGGCTTTGGCACGCTTTTGTGCACCGTCCTCTCCTGCGGGGCGAGGGAGGGAAAACGGGCTGCGTGGTGAGGCGCCATCCCAGGTGGCCAGCGCGAGGGGTCTTGGGGCCTTCCCGACCCAGTTCCCTCCCTCGCCCCGTTATCAGCCGCTGCGGTGCAAAAAGCGTGCCAAAGCCCACGCGGCGGCCAAGCCAGGGTGCCTCAGCGCTCCCTTCATATTCTCAGGCTTTCCAGCCTGTGCGCAACGCGGGGCGAGACCCCCTCGCCCACAAGCCGCGCGAGTGGGCGGCTCCGTGTCCGTCCGTGCTCGTCCGTGTCTCAGTCGTCTAGCGGGGTTTCTTTCAACAGTCGGCGAAACTCCTTGAAGCCCACCGGCACTCTCAGACCCTCGGTCAGAAAGTGGGCGACGGCGGCCGAGTAGAGTCGGCGCGGGCCGTCGGCCCTCGCCCGCTCGTCCAGGGCACAGAGAAACTCGGCAACCTCGGCCTCAGTGGCGTCGCGGCGAAGCCGCCTGCCGCTATCGCCCACACACGTGACAACCAGGTCGTGGGTGACCGCGCCGTCGGTCGTGAACTGCTTGAAACTCTGGTTCGGGCCCTTGTCGAAGACCACGACCGACTCGACTCCGAACCCCGCAGCGTCGAGCGCGTCCTGGAGGGCGCGCCAGACCTCCCCCGAAGCGTTGTGGAAGACCACGCTGAACCTGCCTTCGGGCCTGAGCACACGGCGGACCTCGCGGAACGCCGCGGCCATCAGGTCGCGGTAGTCGGCGATCGTCTTGCCCTGGGTGCGGCTGACCACGGCCTCGTCGGTTGCCTCTATCCTTCGGCCCAACCACGCCTCCCACAGCAGGTTCAACTCCGAGTAGGCGATGTTGGCCCCGAACGGCGGGTCAGTGAAAACGTAGTCAATCGAGCCGCTCGGGATGTTCCCCAGATCGGTGGCGCTCTGGGTCGAGACCCTCACCGAGCGCTCTGGGTCGTGGTTCTCGCCGAGCCACTCGTAGTAGCGCGCTGCGTCGCGGACCTTTCGCCGGAAGAGCGCGAGGACGTTGACCTCGGGGTGGAGGCCTGGGATGTACATGGTGCCGAGGATAGGGCCGGGCGCGAGGCCGAGCGCGGGAATGAACTTGTTGGTCCGCGAGGCTCTCGGCATCGCGCCTGTCAGGCAGAAGAAGAGTTGCCTGCGGCAGCGTAGGCCGCGCGTCGTCTCCACCGCCTGCCACAGTGTGGCGATGGCGCGGAGGTTTCGACGGGTGAAGAGTTGGTCAACGCGCGAGATGCCGCGCTTGTGGACCCGCGCGATCTCGTCGCCGCGAGTTGGGATGGCCGTTCTGGGGTACGGGGCGCGGCTGTCCCAGCCCTCGGCTGCCCGCCGCGCGGTCTCGATGTCGCGGGAGTCGGGCTTCTCCTCCCCCCGGCCGCAGCCGGCCTGACAATCGTACCTGACCAGGACGGGCGCCGGCTCGAGGGTGTCCCATTGCCCTCGGCGGCCGCTGCGCCCGCACCGGGGACAGCGGGCCTCGCCCGCCACCCGCCGGCCTTTCCGGGCAACGTCCCAGAGGGCGAAATCGTTGCCGCAGGGGCAATGGTAACGCTCGCTCCAGACTGTCAGCGCAATCCGGGCGTCCCCCCCGCACGTGCGACACCGCGTGGTGTAAAGCGGGGCAAGTTCGTCCTCGACGGCTTCCAGGACTCGCTCGGCTTCCTGGCGAAGGAGACGGGGGTCGGTCGGGATGCAGTAATTGGCGGCGATGAAGGTGGCGGCGGGCGAGAGGTCGAGGAGCACCGCTCTGCGTCCGGTCTTCAGCGCGGCGACCCCGGTCATCCCCGAGCCGCAGAATGGGTCGAGCACGACCGCACCCGCGGCGGTGTAGCGCTCGATAAACGGCACGATCCCCTCTGGGGGCACCTTGGTGTGGTAGGAGTGGGCGCGGTAGGCCGGGCTGGTCTTCCTGGCCACGATCTGGCGCGGGAGTTCGCTCCTGATGACCGAAGCCGACGTCGGCGCGGCTTTGACGAACTCGGCGATGTGGGGATTTGGCCCGGTGGTGTAGATGGGAGGGGCGTCCAGGCGCGGCGGGCGATACTTCACTGAGTGGCTCTCCTTCCTGCCAGTCGGTCTCGCAGGTGGCTGTGGCGTTCGCGGACCCGGTCGTTGCGGACGGCGATGGCGATGGCCTTCTGGGTGCCGACCAGGACGACCATCCTCTTCCCGCGCGTTATCGCCGTGTAGAGGAGGTTGCGCTGGAGCATCATGTAGTGCTGGGTGAGGATCGGGACGACGACCACGGGGTATTCGCAGCCCTGTGACTTGTGGATCGAGATGGCATAGGCGGGCACGATCTCGTCCAGGTCCGTCTGGTCATAAGTCAATTCGCGCCGGTCAATCCTGACGACGACCTGCCCGACCTCTGGCCTGACGTCCACGATCCGGCCCATGTCGCCGTTGTAGACGTCCTTTTCGTAGTTGTTTCGGATTTGCATCACCTTGTCGCCGACGCGGAAGAATCGCCCGGCGATTCTGTGTTCGGCGCCGCCCGGGTTGAGCCGCTCCTGGAGCAGGACGTTGAGTCGCTGTGCGCCGGCCGAGCCTTTGTGCATGGGCGCCAGCACCTGGATGTCCCCGACCGGGTCGAACCCGAACCTGCGTGGCAGGCGTTGGGCACACAACTCCAGGATCGTCCCTGCGGCGCGTTCGGGGTCGTCGCGGCGGATGAAGAAGAAGTCGGCGTTCTCGCCCTCGCGCGGCCGGCTCAGGTGGGGCATCAGGCCCTGGTTGATGCGATGTGCGTTCGAGACTATCAGGCTCGCCGCCGCCTGGCGGAATATCTCGGTCAGCCGAACCACCGCCGCAATCCCCGAGGCTATCACGTCGCGCAGGACGCTCCCCGGCCCGACCGAGGGGAGTTGATCCACATCGCCGACGAGCACGAGCACCGCCTCGGGCCTGAGCGCCTGGACGAGGTGGTAGGTCAGGAGCAGGTCGAGCATCGAGGCTTCGTCCACGATCACCACGTCGGCCTCGAGGGGGTTGTCGCGGTTGACCGCGAAGGCGTGTTCGCGCGGGTTGTATTTCAGAAGGCGGTGGATGGTCATGGCATCGCGGCGGGTGGCCTCGGCGAGGCGCTTGGCCGCGCGGCCGGTCGGCGCGCCCAGTGCCACGCGAAGGCGCCGCGCACTGAAAATCTCGACCAGGCATCTCAGGACCGTCGTCTTGCCGACGCCGGGTCCCCCCGTGATTACGACGAGTTTGTTTCTTGCCGCGGCCAGGACGGCCTGGCGCTGCCCGGCGGAAAGTTCGATCCCGACCTTGCGCTGGACCCAGTCGGCGGCTGCCTCGGCGCGAATGGGAGGGAACCCCGCACGGGTGGCGACGAGCCGGCGAAGTCCTTCGGCGACCGCGGCCTCCGCCCGGTGAAGCACGGGCAGATAAACCGGCTTGTCCTCGAAAGCCTCGTCGAGGACCAACTCTCCCGCTGCCGCCTGGCGCTCGATGGCCTCGGAGACCTTCGGCTCCGGGAGGTCGAGCGTTGCGGCCGCGCGGCTGGCCAGTTGGTTGCGGGGGCAACAGACGTGGCCGTCGTCGCCGAGTTCGCGCAGGACGTGGACCACCCCCGCCTCGGCCCTCAGCGGCGAGGTGGGGGCGATGCCCATGCTCGCCGCGATCTTGTCGGCGGTCCGGAATCCCACCCCGAAGATGTCCGCTGCCAGCCGATACGGGTTGTCCCGCACGACGCTCACCGCCGAGGCCCCGTATGCCTTGTAAACCTTCGCGGCGATGGTCGGCGAGACGCCGTGTTGCTGGAGGAAGACCATCACGTCGCGCAGGCCCCTCTGGCCCGCGACCGACTCGACGATTTGCTTCTGGCGCTTCGGCCCGATCCCCTCGACCTCGAGGAGGCGTTCCGGCGAGTTTTCGATCACGTCCAGGGTCTGCTCGCCGAACCGTTCGACGAGCCTGTGGGCAAGTTCCGGGCCGATGCCGTGGACGAGGCCCGAGGCCAGGTAGCGCTCGATGCCGGCGGTCGAGGCCGGGACCTCGATGCGATAGTGTTCGACCTCGAACTGGCGACCGAAGCGCTTGTGGGTGGTCCAGCGCCCTTCGAGCCACAGTTCCTCACCCTCCTTGAGTTCGGGCAGGCGGCCGACCACGGTGACGATGTCGCCCGGACCCTTTCGGCGCAGGCGGGCGACAACGTAGTGGGAATCGGGCGAGGAATAGACCACGCGCTCTACTGTTCCTCGGAGTTCGTCGGCCATCGGCGTTCAACCGCTCTTATGGTTTCGTTGGGATTATAGTTTGGCTCGGCTGCCCAATCAATCGAAGCCGCGGCCGAGTGTGGGCGGGGCGTC
>CAYYCI010000425.1:0-4407 GCA_964470215.1 uncultured Planctomycetota bacterium | reverse complement strand
GGGTGATGCAGCGCGCGCGGCTGCGCTGGAAAGGCTCGCGGCCCGACGTCCTGGTGATGACCGCCACGCCGATCCCGCGCACCCTCGCCCTGACGGTCTTCGGCGACCTGGATATCTCGACCCTCGACGAACTCCCCCCAGGCCGCCAGCCCGTCCACACCGAGATCGTCCCGCCCGAGAGGCGCCGCGACGCCATCCGCCTGGTCCGCCGCGAACTGGCCGCCGGGCGACAGGCATACTTCGTCTATCCCCTGGTCAGCGAATCTCCACGACAGGACCGCCGCTCCGCCACCGAGATGGCCCACCACCTCCAGAAGCAAGTCTTCCCCGAACATCCTGTCGGATTGCTCCACGGCCAGATGAGACCCGAGCAGAAGCAGCGGCGGATGGAGGAGTTTCGCCGAGGCCGACTGCGCGTGCTGGTGTGCACGACCGTCGTCGAGGTCGGCCTCGACGTGCCGAACGCCACCGTCATGGTGGTCGAACACGCCGACCATTATGGCCTGAGCCAACTGCATCAACTCCGCGGGCGGATCGGCCGCGGGGAGCACGGCTCGTGGTGTCTGCTGATGGTGGACGAGCCACAGGCGGCGGAGAAACTGGCTATCCTGGCCGAGACGACCGACGGCTTCCGCATCGCCGAGGAGGACCTCCGGCGGCGCGGGCCGGGGGAGTTCATCGGCACCAGGCAACACGGCCTCCCCCCGCTGGCGATAGGCGACTTCACGAACGACATCTCCCTCCTCCTCGAGGCCCGCCGCGACGCCTTCGCGCTCGTGGCCGAAGACCCGCATCTGCGCCGCAAGGCCAATCGCGCGCTCAAGGACGCAATCGCCGAGCGGTTCGGCTCCTTGCTCGAGCTGGCCACCGTCGGCTGAAAAACTATCGGAGCAAACGCTATGGGCGATCCCAGGGTCTTTCTCGTTGGAGCGGGTCCAGGAGACCCACGACTGATCACGCTCCGTGGCCTCGAGGTTCTCCGCGAGGCCGATGTCGTGGTCTACGACCGTCTCGCGAACCCGCTCCTTCTCCAGGAGGCGCGAGCCGATGCCGAGTTGATTGATGTCGGCAAGAGCAGCGGGCGCCACACCATGACCCAGGACGAGATAAACACCCTCCTGATCGAGAAGGCTCGCGAGGGCAAGACGGTCTGTCGCCTCAAGGGCGGCGACCCATTCGTCTTCGGCCGAGGCGGCGAGGAGGCCCTAGCCCTCGTCGAGGCGGGCGTTCCTCTCGAGGTCGTGCCCGGCGTGACAGCGGGCATCGCCGCGCCTGCCTACGCCGGAATCCCCGTCACCCACCGGGGCAAGGCTTCCTCGGTGGCGTTCGTCACCGGCCACGAGGACCCCACCAAGGCCCAGAGCGCGGTGGACGGGCGCCGCCTGGCCTCGGCGGTGGACACCATCGTGGTCTACATGGGGGTCGGTCGCCTGGGGGCGATAGTGGGTGAACTGATCGCAGGCGGCCGCGCGCCCGCGACCCCCGCCGCTCTCGTCCAGTCGGGGACCCTGCCGCGCCAGCAGGCGGTCGTGGGGACGCTTGGCGACATCGAGGAGAAGGCGGCCGGAATAAGACCGCCGGCGATTCTCGTGGTCGGCGAGGTGGTCGCGTTGCGTGAGCGGCTGCGCTGGTTCGAGGACAAGGCGCTGTTCGGCCGCTCCGTGGTCGTGACCCGCCCGCGACACCTCGCCGGGGAGTTCCGTCGGAAACTCGAGGGCCTCGGCGCCGAGGTCGTCCCGCTGCCCACCATCCGAATCGAACCCCCGGAGGACCCCGAGCCGCTCGAGAGAGCAACCGCCCGCCTCGAGGACTATGCCTGGGTCGTCTTCACGAGCGTCAACGGTGTCGAGCACTTCTTCGAGAGGGTCCTGGCGAGTGGGCGAGACGCCCGGGCGCTGCGGCGCGTGGCGGCGATCGGGCCGGCCACGGCCGCCGCGCTGGCCGAGCGCGGCATCCGCGCCGACTGCCAGCCGCCCAAGTTCACTGCTGCCGACCTGGCCCAGGAGCTGGCCCGGGGCGGCTCGCTGGCCGGCCAGAGGGTGCTTCTGCCTCGCGTGGCCGACGCTCCGGCCCTGCTGCGCGAGGCGCTCGTTGGCCAGGGTGCGATCGTCGAGGAGGTCGAAGCCTACAGGACCGTCCTGGAGACCACCGCCGAGCCATCCGTCCTCGAGCGCCTGGTCGCGGGGGAGGTGGACTACGTGACCCTGACGAGTTCCTCGACGGTCCGCGGGCTGGCGGGCCTGGTGGGCGCCGAGCGCCTTGTCGAGGTCTCGCGGAAGGTGAGATTCGTCTCGATCGGGCCGGTGACGACGGCGACCGCGCGCGAACTCGGCCTCGCCATCGCCGCCGAGGCACGGGTCCACACCACCGATGGCCTCGTGGCCACGCTGGTCAGTCTTGAGCGGTCCGGTGGCGCCTGATATAATCTGAGGCGATGAGCCGAGAAGACGAGCTGATGCGCCGCGCGCTCGTGGTCGTGAACCCGATAGCGGGACGCGGCGCGGCGGGGCGCTGCTTGGCGCGCCTCGAGGAAGGCTTGCGCACCATCGGCCTCTCGGCGTCCGTCGAGTTGACAAGGTCGGCCGGCGACGCGCGAGCGATCACCGACAAACTCGCCCCGGACCACGAACTGGTCGTGGTGGTCGGCGGGGATGGGACGCTCAACGAGGTCATCAACGGCCTCGGGGTTGACCGCCCGCTGGCCCTCTTTCCCGTGGGCACAGGCAACGTGGTGGCGAAGGAGTTGAGGCTGCCGAGGAAGGTCGGGGGCTTTTGCCGCATGGTGGGAGGCGGCCGCCAGCGCGCCGTGGACGTGTGCAGCGCGGGCGGCCGACGTTTCGTGGCATTCGTGGGCGCGGGCTTCGACGCCCTGGTCGCCCGCCGAATGGCCGAGCGACGCACCGGCGCCATCAAGATGGCCGACTACACGGGCCTGATCCTCGGCTCTCTTGCTCGCTACGACTTCCCCGCTATCTCGGCGACCGTGGACGGCGGCGAGCCTATGGCCTCGCGCGGATTCGTCCTGGTGAGCAACCTGAGGAGTTACGGCGGGCCTTTCGTCATCACCCCGAAGGCTCGATGCGACGACGGCCAGTTGGACGTCTGTGTGTTGCCGCGGGCGGGGCGGGCCCGCTACGTGTGGGCGATGCTCGGCCTGATCGCGCGGCTCCCGTCGGCCCTTGTGGGCGCACGCCAACTGCGCGGCCGCCGGGTGCGACTGGAGGCCGAGGGGGAGGTGCCATACCAGGTTGACGGCGACCCGGCCGGCAACTTGCCGGTCGAGGTCGAGGTTCTCGACAGGAAGGTGCGCTTCCTGGTGCCTTGAGGGAGCGATTGTGTGGATTCGACAGAAGAACAACTGGCCGAGGCCCTTGCGCGCGAGGACTACGAGAGCCTCGAGAACGCGTGGCTGGAGTTGATGGAGGCCGAGCGCATCCCGGCCGAGCGCCTGGCCGAGGTCATCGGGCAACTGGTGGCCGGTGGACAGGGCGCTCGCGCGCTCGACATGGTGATGGCTCTGGCTCCTGAGCTGGTGCGGGCGGGCCGCCACGCCGAGGCCCTTCCGCTCCTGCGGGCCGTGGCGCCGGCCGCCAGGGGAAACGAGGACGTCCGCGGCAACCTCATCGAGTGCTACCGCGCGCTCAATCCGCGCCTGCGGCATCTGGCGGCGTGCCTCGACCGCTCCGGCTTGATCAACGAGGAGGACCTCGGGACGGCTGTGGCGAAACTCGAACGCCTCCTTTCCTACCGGGTCGGCGACTACTTCTACCACTCGACCGGCTGGGGTCTCGGCCAGATCGAAGACTTCGACCCGCTCACGGGAGCCGCCACGATTGACTTCGAGCACAAGCCCGGCCACACCGTGCCCCTCGAGACAATCGAGACGATCTTCGAGCGCCTGGACCCCGACGACTTCCGCGTCCTGCGCAAGCGCGAGCCCGAGGCCCTTCGGCGTCTGGCCGAGGAAGACCCGGCGGCGCTGGTCCGCAAGGTCATGGCCGCGAATCAGGGCAGGATTTCGGTCCGCTCGCTCCGCGAGGCCCTCACTGCCGAGGTCATGAGTCCCGATGCCTGGGGCCGGTGGTGGAGCCGGGCGCGCAAGGCGATCACCCGCGACCCCCTCGTGGCGATCGGGCAGGGTACGAACCCGGTGTTGACCCTTCGCGCCGAGGGGGTGACCTACGAGAGCGAGATGGCCGCCAGGTTCGCATCGCTCAAAGACCTCCACCACAAGACAGAACTCCTCCGCGAGTACGTCGCCCACAAGGAGAAGGGCGCGGAGCCCGGGTCCTTCCTGTTGCCGGCGGCCCGCGAGATAGCCGCCCAGGTGAGGGCGGGGGCCGAGCCGGGGCCGGCCTTCGAGGCATCGCTGTTGCTCACGAGGGTGGCGCCCGACGCGGCGGAGTT
>CAYYCI010000424.1:0-4412 GCA_964470215.1 uncultured Planctomycetota bacterium | reverse complement strand
GGGGCGTATGCTCTTGATGGCTCGTTGCCCACGGGAAAGGGAGCGGCATGGAGAAGAAGATGTGGTCGCGCAGGGAGTTTCTGGCGGTCGGGGCGTCGGCGCCCTATTTTTTAACCTCGGCCGCACTGGGCGGGCCGGGAGTGAAGCCCGCCAGCGAGAGGGTCGGCATGGGGTTCATCGGCCTCGGCGGACACGGCATCGGGAGGAATCTCAGAGGCTTCCTTCCCCAGCCGGACGCCAGGATCGTGGCGCTGTGCGACTGCGATGCCTCGCACCTGGCCCGGGGACACCAGGTGGCGGCGCAGTTTCTGCGTGGGCGAGGGCGCAAGGCCGAGGCCGACGCCATCTTCACGACCGCCGACTGGCGCCGGGTCCTCGAGCGGCCGGACGTGGACGGGGTGATGGTCTCGACGCCAGACCACTGGCACTGCCTGATCTCCATCCGGGCCATCAAGGCGGGGAAGGACGTGATATGTGAGAAGCCGACCTACGACATCGCTCAGGGTCGGGCTCTGGCCGATGCGGTGGCTCGCTACGGCGCGGTGTTCCAGACGAGCACGGAGGACCGCTCGATCCGCATCTACCACCGCCTGGCCGAGATCGTGCGGAACCGCATCATCGGGAAGTTGGTGCGGACCGTCGTCACGCTGCCGCAGGCTCCCGGCGGCCCCGGGGACCCGAGCCCGAGGCCCGTGCCACGGGGGCTGGACTGGGAGATGTGGCTGGGGCCGGCGCCCTGGGCGCCGTATTGCCCGGGCCGCGTGCACTTCAACTTCCGCTACGTCAGCGACACCGGGGCTGGCATCCTGGCCGACTGGGGCGCGCACCTGGTGGACACGGCCCAGTGGGCAAACGACACCGAGCGGACCGGCCCGGTGGAGGTCGAGGGCACGGGCCAGCGCTTCACCACCGGCCTCTACGACACTTTCTACAAGTACGATCTGACCTATCGCTACGCCAACGGGGTTGTCTTGAATATTCGCAGCGGGGGCACGGGCATCCGCTTCGAGGGCACGGACGGCTGGGTGGAGAGCCCGCGGTGGTGTGCGCCCATTCGGGCGAGTAGCCGGGAGATTCTCAATGCCCCCATTCCCGCTGGCGGCGTCCGGCTGTTCCTGGGCAACGGGGAGCACCGGAACTTCCTGGACTGCGTGAAGAGTCGCCGCGAGCCTTACTTCCCGGCGGAGGTCGGCCACCGCTGCTGCACGGTGCTCCACATGGGCACGATAGCGATGACCCTTGGGCGAAAACTCCGCTGGGACCCCGAGCGGGAGGAGTTCATCGGCGACGCGGAGGCGAACCGCCTGTGTTCCTACGCGCTGCGCGAGCCGTGGACGATTTGAGGCGGCCTCAGATTTCGCGCCAGCGGCCCGGGATGGGCACGGGGTAGCGCCCCTCGGCGTCGGCCTTCACGGGCGCGGGGCTCTTCTCGTCCAGCGCGTCAATGTTCGCGCAGAACTGGAAGTTGGAGGCCATCGCCTGGTCCCAGGTGATTATCTTGCCCATGTGGACGGCAGCCCGCCCCATGATGGAGGTCAGTTCGGAGTAGGCGGCTCGCTTGGTCTCGTTGTGGGGCTTGTCGTTGCGGATGGCCTCGAGGAGGACATTCCACTCGGCCTGGTGCGGCCCGTACGGCTCGCGCCCCGCTCGCCAATCCACGTTGTCGCGGCTTATCCGCTGGTCCTTGCAGATGTAGCAGTTGGAGGCGTGGACGGGGCCTGAGAAGTGGCCACCACACTTCGAGCCGTGGACATAAGTGTTGAATTCGTTGTAGCAGCCGGGGATGTAGCGGGCGACCATGGTGGCGCGGGTGCCATCGGCGAAGGCGTACTCGACACTGTAGGTGTCGAGGTTCTGGCCGACGCTGTTGTTGTTCGGCGCCCGGCCGCCGACGCCGTGGGCCGAGACCGGCCAGGCGTCCTTCAGCCAGCATATCTCGTCAATCTGGTGGATGTTCAACTCGTCGAAGAGGCTGCCTGATGCCCAGAGGAATGAGGTGCGGTGTGAGATTTGCCACATCAGTTCGTTGGCGTTCGCCGGCCGGCGACCCAGGCGGCGCCCGCCGTGCATGCGGTAGGCTCGGATGTAGATGATCTGGCCCATGGCCCCGTCGCGAATCCGCTTGATCATCTCCTGGCGTGCCTTGGAGTGGCGACACATCAGGCCCGCGCCGATCTTCAGGTTTTTCTTCTCGGCCGCCTCCCCGGCCTTGATCAGCCGGCGGACCGCCGGCGGGTCAACCGCGAAGGGCTTCTCCATGAAAAAGTGGACGCCCTTCTTGACCGCGTAGTCGAGGTGGACCACGCGCCAGGCCGTGTAGCCGCCATCAATTGCGATGTCGCCGGGCCGCAGGCAATCAATGGCCTTCTTGTAGGCATCGAAGCCGACGAAGCGACGCTCCGGCGGCACCTCGACCCTCTTGCCGAAGCGGCGGCCCAGGTGGTCGCAGGCGCCTTTAAGGCGGTGCTCGAACAGGTCGGCCATTGCCCAGAGTTTCACCGGCCCACCCGGGGCGTTCATGGCATTTGCAACCGCCCCGCTGCCCCGGCCGCCACAGCCGATGAGGGCCAGGCGGATGGTGTTGTCCTCGGCGGCATAGACCGGCGGTATGGCCATTGCGGCCAGTGCCGAGCCGGCCGCGGCCGCCCCGCTCGCCCTCAGAAACTCCCGGCGCGACCCTTCCTTCGCACCCGCCTCCTGCGACCGCTGCCCTGGTCCCATGGCTCTTCTCCTTTCCGCAGAGGTCCCTCCCCACCCAGCCTTATACCACGGGCCTCCCCGCCGCGCAAATTGCCATCGAGGTGGTGGCCGGGGCCGAGGGCGTGGACCCCGCACGGCCCGTGGCGCAAGCGCCTCCTCGTCCGTCCCCGAGCAGTATAGGGTAATCGAGACCTCCGAAAGCCCACGTGCCCGTCCGCCGGAAGCCTCCCGGACTGTGGCCCCTTGCCCGTGCAAACGACATGGTCGCCATCGCTCATGCCGGTGGCGTGAGTTTTGCGGCTCGTCCAAGAGGCGGGCGAGTGAGGGTGCAACGAGCACCGCGTAGGCGGGCCATCTCGGCCCGCGAAAACCGCCTCCCACACAATCGAGGCCCGGTGGCAGATCTATGAGGAAGCCCTGGACGGCAGCGCACCGGGGCGCGCGCTCCTTCAGGACCACGCGCGGGTTTCCTTCATAGTTTCAGGCTTTCCAGCCTGTGCAACGCGGGGCGGGACGCCCCGCCTACAGGGGTGGGTCTTCGCGGGGAGGAGCCCCGGCGGGCCGTCTCGGCCCGCGTCGCCCCCGCCCTCCTTCCTGGTGGCAGCGGGTTTCTGTTCGCGTGAGCCGGTTCTTCTACCGGGTGAGTTGCGCTTCTGCCCAGTTGCCGTGGTCTCCGGCGATGTCGTCGCCGCCGTCGAGGGTGAGCAACTCCAGCGCCCTGCCGGCCGAGATGTCAATCTCGATCCGTTTCGCGGCCGACGTCCTGGTCATGGCCCCGCTGTCGAAGACCTTCTTGCCGTCGAGCCTCACCTGGAAGACGATGCGGCCATCCTGGGCGTGCTGGTCGCGCCCGACGAGGCAGCGGAAGGTTCTGAACTTCCCGCCGCTCAGGTCGTAGCCGATTCGGCTGTTGGCGTGGGTGCCCAGGCCACGAGCGAACTTGCGTCCCGCGACGATCATGGGCTTCCCCCACACGCTCTTGTTCCTCTGGAGCCTGCCCCAGCCGAGGGTCGCGTGGTCGGGCGGGACCTGGTCGAGCCAGACCACCGCCCCATCGCCCTTCGGCCAGGCCCGCGGCGCCGCGAAGACCTTCGTCGGCTGAATCGTGATTATCTCCCGCTGCGTGTTCTGGCGGACTGGCAGGGGCAGCGGCTCGCTTGGCTTCCGCGGTTGGCCCTTCGGCAGCGGATGCTCGGCCCAGAGCCACCATCCCGCCTCGCAGCGAGCGAGGGGGCCACCGTTGGCGGCCCTGACCGCGACCTGGACCTCGCTCGTGGCGGCGGGCAGGGCGAACTCGAACCAGGTCCAGGGGTGCCTGGCGTGTGCCTGGCGCTTGCCCGAGCGGACGGCGCGGACGGGGACGGCTCTGCCATTCACTCGCGCCACACACTCGAGGGCGCCGGTGGTGCCGGGGGGCTGGCACAGGACGTGCATAGCGGCCCTCACGCCTTCCGGCACGATGGCTGTGCACTTGCCCTCCAGGACGCTCGATGCTCCTTCCGCTCGGAGCGCGAGTTCGGCGCCTTCGACGGCGCAACGCGCGGTGTCGCGTCGCCGCGCTGTCGGAGGCTCGGCGGCGAACGGTGCGGCGCGCGCGATCTGGATGAGCATCGTCTCGTAGCCCTGAAGCGTGAGGTCGAGGGCATCGGCATAGGCCAGGGCGGTCTTCAGCACTTCGTGCCGCGGGTAAACGGCCGCGGCCACGAAGGTCC
>CAYYCI010000423.1:0-4451 GCA_964470215.1 uncultured Planctomycetota bacterium | reverse complement strand
CCAGATGTTGTAGGCGGGCCGTCTCGGCCCGCGTCGTCACACAGGCTGGAAAGCCTGTGCCACCGGGATTATAGGCTGGAAAGCCTGTGCCACCGGGATTATGGGCTGGAAAGCTTGTGCCACCGGGGTTATGGGCTGGAAAGCCTGTGCCACCGGGATTATGGGCTGGAAAGGCTGTGCCACCGGGGTTATGGGCTGGAAAGCCTTGAACCGCCGCGCGAGAGCGTCCAATCACCCATCGGCTCTTGACCGTCGGAGAGGTGATGTGCTAGGGTGAGGAGAGGGGAGACGGACCTTCTGGTAGGAGGGCGCGAGATGGTTGCTTCAGGCTCGAAAGGCTTCCTGGCTCTCTGGCTCCTGGCCTCGTTCTCAGCGCTGCCGGCTTGCGGCGCCGAGCGGGGAACCTCCCTCCAGGGGCGAAAGGCGCTCTTCATAATCGCACCGAAAAGCTTCCGCGACGAAGAACTCCAGGTGCCGACCGCCGCGCTGAAAGCCAAGGGATGCCAGGTGACCGTGGCCTCGCTGACGACGGACGTCGCCACCGGGATGCTCGGCGCCCGAGTGAAGCCCGACATCGCTCTCGATGAGGCCAGGCCTGCCAACTACGACCTGGTGGTTTTCGTCGGAGGGGTCGGGGCGAAAGTCTATTTCGACCACCCGAGGGCCCACGCCATCGCCAGGGAAGCCGCTGCGGCGGGGAAGTTGCTCGGCGCGATCTGCATCGCGCCCTCCGTCCTGGCGCGGGCCGGCCTCCTGAAGGGCAAGACCGCCACCGCATGGCCCTCTCAGCGCCGCGACCTGGTCGCCAACGGCGCCAGGTGGGATGAGGGGCCGGCGGTCAGGGACGGGAAGATCATCACGGCCAACGGGCCGAAGGCCGCCAGGCGCTTCGCCGACCTGCTCGTCGAGGCCCTCGGCGGGAAGTGAGGCTCCTGCCATGGAAGAAGAAGGCGTCGTCGTGGCCATCGAGGAGGGTCGGGCCCGCGTGAGAATGAAGCGCGGCTCGCGGTGCGAGGGGTGTTGCGCCTGCACGGTGCTCGGCGGCGAGCCGGAACTCGAGGTCCCCACCACAGGCAACCTGGCGGTCGGGGCGCGGGTCATCGTCGAGGTGCCCGAGAGCGGCTCGTGGCTGAGTTCGCTCCTCCTTTTCGCACTCCCGCTCATCGCGCTCGTCGCAGGGGTGATCGCCGGGGAGCAGTGGCGCCCGCGCGCGCTCGGCGGCCAGAGCGCCGCGCTCGTCCTGGGCTTCGGCGCACTCCTCGTCGTCTTCCTCGTGGCCATGCTCGTAGACAGGACTTTCGTCAGGAAGCGGCAGCCCGAGCCCCGAATCGCCAGGGTCCTCGGAGCGGGGGAGGGGTGAGATGGCGCGCCGCACTTCGCGCCGAAAGGTAAGAGTCGCGTTCATCGGCGCAGGGTCGAGAGCCGTCGAGGCACACTACAAGTCCATCCGCGACCTCGGCGAGGCGGAAATCTGCGCCATCGCCGAACTCGACGAAGAACGAATGAAGCGGGCCGCGGCCGACTTCGGCGTCCAGAACCTCTACCACGACTACGAGCGGATGCTCGAGCGGGAGAGGCCCGACGTCGTCTACGCCATCATGCCCCCCCACCACCTCTACGACGTTGCCGCGACGGTCCTCGAGCGCGGCTTCAACCTGGTGGTCGAAAAGCCGCCCGCGCTGACCGCCGAGCAAACCCGCCAACTCGCCCTTCTCGCTCGCAAACACAAGGCCATCACCGCCGTGACCTTCCAGCGCCGCTACTGCCCGGTCGTCCGCACGGGCAAGAAACTGTGCGCGAAGCGGGGAAAGGTCCACAGCGCCGTCGCCACCTTCTACAAGAACTTCCTCGGCAAGCCCCCGTACTACCGCGGGGCAGTGGACATACTGACTTCCGACGGCATCCACGCGGTGGACACCCTGCGCTATCTTTGTGGTGGCGAGGTGGTGAGCGTGGCGAGCGACGTGCGCCGCCTCCTCGCCGACTACCTCTCCGCCCACTACGCCCTCGTCCGTTTCTCGTCGGGAGCGACCGGGGTCCTGATGACCAACTGGATGGCCGGCAGGCGATTCTTCACGGTCGAGGTCCACGCCCCGGGCATCTCGTTCTTCGGCGACCCCGAGGAGGGCGGCCGCCTCTACGCCGACGACAACAAGGAGCCGATCCGCACCCTCGACCCGTTCGACCTCGCCAACAGCAAGGAACCACACCGGGCCTTCGGCCCTTATGACATGAACCGCCACATCATCAACTGCGTCCGCCGGGGTCGCCAGCCCGAAACGAACCTCGACGACGCGATGAAAACCATGGAACTCGTCGAGGCCATCTACCACTGCCAGATGTGACAGGAGCCGCCAGGTGGGAAAGGTCAAGGTCTCGTTCGACGAAGCCTACGCATGCCGCATCGAGCCGAACCTCTACGGCCATTTCATCGAACACCTCGGCCGCTGCATCTACGAGGGCATCTGGGTGGGGGAGGCGAGCGAGATTCCAAACACCCGCGGCATCCGCTCCGACGCGGCCACCGCCCTCAGGAGACTCAAAGCCCCCGTTATCCGCTGGCCGGGAGGCTGCTTCGCCGACGACTACCACTGGCGCGACGGCATCGGCCCCGGCGACCAGCGACCCCGAAGGCTCAACTACTGGTGGGGCGGCGAAGAACCAAACCACTTCGGCACACACGAATTCATTGACCTGTGCCGCCAGGTCGGCGCCGAGCCCTACGTCTGCCTGAACGTCGGCTCCGGCAGCCCAGCCGAGGCCGCCGCCTGGATGGAATACTGCAACTACGGCGGCGACACCACCCTCGCCCGCGAACGCGCGCTCAATGGCCACCCCGAACCCTTCGACGTCCGCTTCTGGGGCGTGGGAAACGAAAACTGGGGCTGCGGAGGGAGACTCGCCCCCGAGGACTATGCACGCGAATACCGCCGATTCGCCTGCTACCTGCGCGGACGCGGCGGAAAGACCGAACTCATCGCCTGTGGCCACAACACCCCCGACTGGAACCACCGCTTCCTCGAGACCCTCGGCGACCTCCACATGCTCGACCATCTCTCCATCCACCGCTACTACAACTGCGGCCACGCCACCGAGTTCACCGACACCGAATACTACAACCTCTACCCGCGCGCGCTGGCGGTCGAAGCCGACGTAGCCCACGCTGCCGCCGCCCTCGACGTTTTCAACCGCACAGGGCGGAAGATCGGCGTGATCGTGGACGAGTGGGGGGTGTGGCATCCGGAGGCCAGGCGCGAGAGCGGGCACTTCCAGCGCAACACCCTCCGCGACGCGCTGGTGGCCGCCAGCGTCCTCGATGCCTTCCACCGCCAGGCCCATCGCCTGACGATGGCCAACATCGCGCAGGCGATCAACGTTCTCCAGGCCGTCTGCCAGACCGACGGGGCGGCCATGTGGCTCACCCCGACCTGGCACGTCTTCGAGTTCTACAAGGCCCACATGGGCAACCTCAGGGCGCGCTGCGACCTCGATGGGGTCGCGACTTTCGAGGCCAAGGGCGCCGATGGCCGAGCGGTGAGCATGCCGGTGGTCAGCGCCTCGGCATCGCTCGGCACGACGAGCAGGCGGCTCGTCCTCACCGCCCACAATCGCCATCTGGCCGAGCCGTGCGAACTGCGGGTGGAATGCCCCGCCCTGGTCCAGAAGGCGAGCGGCAGAGTGCTCACCTCGCGGGATGTTCGCGACTACAACGACCAGAAGACCCCGCGGCGTGTGCGCCCGCGCAGGCTGGCGGTCGAGACGCGGCGCCGTGGCATCGTGGTCAACTTGCCGCCCCATTCCCTGATGGTCGCCACCATCCGCCTCGCTTGAGCGCGCAATAAGGCACCGCAGAAACCGCGGAAACCGCAGAGGGGCAATCCCCGGAATCCTTGGGATCACGTTGCCCCTCCTCCTCACGAAAACAATATCAATATGGGGCGCGCCCAATATCGAGCCCGATTTTTTCCACCGCTCTCCGCCGTGGACTGCTGGCGAACCTCGAGCGTCCGTGTCAGTCAGCGTCAGTCCGAGTTGGTCCGGGTGCAGCCGGCCCACCCTTTCTCTTCGCTGCCCTCGGTTGGATGGTGAACTGAGTCTAATCTGTTTACCGGGGTCGGTGAGTTTTTTGGTGGGGGGCTTACGCGGAAGGTTAAGGGAATTGGGTGGGGAAGGGGTGGAAATGGGACTGTCCGCGAGAAAGAAAATCAGCCATGCTCCGGGCGTGTGGGGCTTTGGGTTCTCTGTCGCCTCGTCCGCCC
The DNA here is from genome assembly GCA_964470215.1 of uncultured Planctomycetota bacterium. Taxonomy (GTDB): domain Bacteria; phylum Planctomycetota; class PUPC01; order DSUN01; family DSUN01; genus CAYYCI01. The sequence continues at coordinate 192 of CAYYCI010000423.1, read as the reverse complement.
AGGAAATGAGCATGGCCGATGGTCCAGAGGGCCGGGGGATGGCGGGAGGTCAAACTGGTAGCGACCTGCCGCTTCGACCAGGAAGGCAACAAACAAGGACAGGCCCCCTATGCTGGGACGTGCACTCTACGGAGATAGGGAGGCTGGACGGCGGTGGTCGCAGAAATGGACCAAGAACCTATATCTGGGCAA
>CAYYCI010000422.1:0-2500 GCA_964470215.1 uncultured Planctomycetota bacterium | reverse complement strand
GGAGGCGGAAGGTCGGCGTGGTGTCGTTCGAGGGCGCCTTCCACGGCCGCACCCTCGGGGCGCAACAGATCGGCGGCATCCCCCACTTGAAGGACTGGATCGTCAACCTCGACCCGGACATCCACCAGGTGCCCTTCCCCAACGGCTTCCGCACGCCCGACACCTCCTTCGACCTCTTCCTCCACACACTGAAGACCAGGCGGCTCGGCCCGGAGCGCATCGCGGCGGTGATCAGCGAGACGTATCAGGGCGGTGGAGCCGATTTCGCTCCGGGCGAGTATATGCAAGCGCTCGCCCAGTGGTGCCGCGACAACGAGGTTCTGCTGGTCCTCGACGAGGTCCAGGCGGCGTTCGGCCGCACGGGCACCTTCTGGGGCTTCGAGCACTACGGGGTGGCCCCCGACATCATCTGTTGCGGCAAGGGTATAACCAGCAGCCTGCCGCTGGCGGCGGTCATAGGGCGCGAGGACGTCATGGACCTCTACGGCCCGGGCGAGATGACGAGCACCCATTCGGCCAACCCGGTGTGTTGCGCGGCGGCCCTGGCCAACATCGAGTTGCTCCTGGCCGAGGACCTCGTTGGCAACGCCAGGCGGGTGGGCGCGGTGCTCCACGAGGAACTCGCCCGCATCCGCCAGCGATTCCCAGCTCGCATCGGAAAGATCGGCGGGAAGGGCCTCGTGGCAGGCCTCCAGATGGTCAAACCCTGGAGCATCGAGCCCGACGGAGAGTTGGCCTGGGAGACCGTGCGCCGCTGCGTGGAGAAGGGCCTGATGCTCTTCGCCCCGGTCGGCTTCGGCGGCGCGACCATAAAAATCTCTCCCCCGCTTTGCATCACCCCCGAGGCCGTCCGCGACGGGGGCCAGGCCCTCGAGGAAGCCCTGGCCGAGGCCATTGCCAGCAGGGGCTAAGAACTTCGTCGACGAAGCCCTGATGTCGCCCGTCCACCTCGTCCACAAAGTCCACTCGGTCCACTATCTCAACGGAGCCACCAAATGGCGGAGTCGGATGTACGATTGCCGGGCCTGGTCGTCGGCGGGGGGATGATCACCCAGGAAGTGGTCCTGCCGACCCTCTTCCAGGAACGGCGCCGCGGTCGGGTCGGCCGGGTGGTGCTCGCGAGCCGTCGTGCCGCGACGGTGCGCCGCTGCCAGGAACTTTTCCCCGACGAGCAACTCGACGGCTTTCCCGACCCCGAGGCCACTCCGCCGGAGGAAGGCCACCCGCGCGCCTACCTCCAGGCCCTCGACCAACTGGGCGAGGGGGGGCTGGTCGTCGTCGCAACCCCCGACCATCTCCACACCGAGGTCGTCCTCGCGGCCATCGAGCGCGGGTGCCACTGCATCGTCGAGAAGCCGCTTTGCCTGAAGACTGCGGAGGCGCGGCAGATCGGCCAGGCGGCGAAGGAGAGGGGCATCTACGTCTCGACCGACTACCACAAGCGCCACGACCGCGCCATCCGCGCCGCGCGGACCAAGGTCGCCCGCGGGGAACTTGGCGAGATGCTCTGTGGCCACGCCTGGATCGAGGAGCGCCGCGAGATGCCACTGCGGACCTTCGCCCGGTGGTGTGAACACAGTTCGCCCTTCGAGTACGTCGGCGTCCACTACGCCGACGCCTACCACTTCATCACTGGGCAACTGCCCGCGCGCCTGGTCGCCTTCGGCCAGAAGAAGTTCCTGCCCTCGGTGGGCAAGGACGCCTTCGACGCAATCGAGGCGGTGGTCGAGTGGCGCGACGGCTCGGTCCTCTACATCCAGACCTCGTGGGTCCTGCCCGACGGCCACACGGCCCTGACCAAGCAGGGCCTCCAACTCACCGGCACCCGGGGCGAGCACTGGGCCGACCACAAGGACCGAAACCTCTACTTCTGCACCCAGGCGGGGGGCTTCGAACACTTCAACCCGAACTTCTTCCGCGCCTACCTCGACCCCGACGACCCGAGCCGCCTCGAGTATGTGGGCTACGGCTACGACAGCATCGCCGAGGGCATCCGCGACGTGCGGCGGATGGTGGCCGAGACGCGCGGCCTGGGGCCGGATGCGGCCCTGGCGCGGCGGAGGGCCATCCTGGAGGAACTCGCCCCCCTTCGCCCTCTGCCCGACCAAGCCCTCGTCGGGACGGCCATCATCGAGGGAGTCCGCCTCTCGGTGGCCCACGACAGCCGCCGAGTGGTCTTTGACGAAGACCTATCGCCTCGTTTAGAATAATGTCCCGTGTTCAGAATAATGAACCCGCCGGCGTGCGGGCCGATGGCGACCGGGCCAAGCCTTCCTCATCGAGAGGACAGCTCTTTGGCCAGCGAGTGCCAGGCTGGTGAATGGTGGCACAGGCTTTCCAGCCTGTGCAACGCGGGCCGAGACGGCCCACGTACAGCTCATTGTGGTGGCACAGGCTTTCTAGCCTGTGCAACGCGGGCCGAGACGGCCCACCTACAGATCATTGTGGTGGCACAGGCTTTCCAGCCTGTGCAACGCGGGGCGAGACGCCCCGCCTACAG
>CAYYCI010000421.1:0-4475 GCA_964470215.1 uncultured Planctomycetota bacterium | reverse complement strand
CCTGGGCGGCGGCCTCCTCGTAGCCGGAGGTGCCGTTTATCTGGCCGGCCAGGAAAAGCCCCCTCGCCCGCATCGTCTCGAGCGAAGGCCGCAACTGGTATGGCGGCACGAAGTCGTACTCGATCGCGTACCCGTAGCGGCTCACCTCCGCCCGCTCCAGCCCCTCGATGCTCCGGAGCATGGCGTCCTGGACCTCCGGCGGCAAGCCGGTGAAGAGGCCGTTGCAGTAGAGTTCCGTGGTGTGTTCGCCTTCCGGCTCCAGGAAGACCTGGTGGGACTTCTTCTGCGGGAAGCGAACTATCTTGTCCTCGATGGAGGGGCAATAGCGCGGCCCGGCAGCCGATGCCTGGCCGCTGAGCAGTGGGGAGCGCCCGGCCGCCGCCGCGATTATCGCGTGAGTCCGTTCGTTCGTCCGGCCCAGGTAGCAAGGCAGGTCGGGGCGCTCCAGGCGCGCGGTCGAGAACGAGAACGGCCTGGGGGGCTTGTCGCTCCACTGTGGCTCGAAGGCCCGGAAATTGACCGAGCGGCCGTGGATGCGCGGGGGCGTGCAGGTGGTGAGCCTGCCGACCTCGAGGCCGAGTTCGCGCAGTTGGTCCGAGATGCCGAGCGCAGGCGGCTCACCCGCCCGCCCGGAGGGCACCTGGCGCTCGCCCAGATGCACCACGCCGTTCAGGAACGTCCCGGTGGTCAGGACCACCGCGCGTCCCCGATACTCCATCCCCAGTCGGTCCCTCACCCCGACGCATCGCCCCTTTTCGACGAGCAGGCCACACACATTGGCCTCGTGGAGCAGGAGGTTGGGCTGGCGCTCGAGCATGGACTTCATCGTCTGGGAGTAGAGCATGCGGTCGGCCTGGGCCCTGGGAGAGTGGACCGCTGGCCCGCGACCGAGGTTGAGCATGCGGAACTGGATGCCCGTGCGGTCAATCACCCGGGCCATGATCCCGCCGAGGGCGTCGATCTCGCGGACCAGTTGCCCCTTGGCCAGCCCGCCGATGGCCGGGTTACACGACATCTTGGCGATGGTGTCGAGGTTGAGGGTCAGGAGGAGGGTTCTGGCGCCCATGCGCGCGGCGATGTGGGCCGCCTCGCAACCGGCGTGGCCGGCACCGACCACTATCACGTCGAAGTCGTCCTGGCTCATCGCTGAGAGGATTACCCTTTGCGAACGACCCTGACCACAGTGCGGCGGCCGATGCCCAACAGGTCGGCGGCCGAGCCACAGTTGGCCGAGATTTCCAGCATGTCCGTGCTGCCGAAGAGGGCGAGGAGTTCGCCCACCGCCGCCTCGGCATACGTTCGGCTCAGGCCGCGAATCTCGGCGTCGCCCACCTCCACCCGCAGCGCGCCCGGCTCCCCCGCCGCCAGCCTCCGGACCTCCGAGCGGGGGATGTTGGTCACCAGGTTCCCGAAGCGGTCCACGTGGACGATCTTCCCCTCGATGAGATTCTCGCCGGTGCGCATCCTCGCCATCTCGAGCCTCACCGGATCGTCCACCGGCTTGCCCATCTCGCCCAGGTCAACCCCGAGCGTCAGATGCGCCGCCACGGGCGCGAACACATCCCGCCCGTGGAAGGTCATGCTCACCGGGTGGCGGAAGTAGGCGGTGTTCGTAACGCTCACCAGGCGCGATGGCCCCGTCTCGCCCCAAACCAGGCTGAGGAGGCCGTTGTCGGGGGCGAGGAAGACGTGGCCCTCGAGCTCCGCCCCCAGAATGCGACGCTCGCTCCCCACCCCCGGGTCCACCACCGCCACGTGCACCGTCCCCTGTGGGAAGCAGCGGAAGGTCGAGGCGAGAACGTACGCCGCCTGGGTAACATCGTGGGGGGTCACCTCGTGGGTGATGTCCACCAGACGAACCTCCGGATTGACCGACAACGCCACCCCCTTCATCGCCGCGACGTAGGGGTCGGTCGTCCCGAAATCGGTCAGGAGCGTTATGCAGCGTCGGCTCATGGATATGCCCTCGCCGAAGGGTCAGACCCGACGGTCCTTCAACTCCAGGACCAGGATCGTCGGGTTCACGTAGCGCATGTCCTCGGGGAAGGCCGCGAGGTCGGCCCCGAAGAGAGGATGCGGCACCCGGAACTTCGCCACCACGCGATACATCTGCCCGCTAGCCAGCAAGTAGTGCCAGAAACGGTCGCGTTCATCCCCTGCGCCATCCTCCGGGATTCTACCAAATTCCAGGCTGCTCGTCACGAAGAAGTCGGGACGCAGCCGTTGGAGCCTCACCACGTCCCAGGGGTTTTCCTCCGGCGTCGTGGCAAGAACGACCAGGCGGTAGCGCCGGGGGTCTATCGGCGGCATCTCGAACTGCCACGGCCAGCGTGTCATCCCCACCCGCGCCCCGGCCGGCACCCGCTCGCGTATCCACTCCCCGGCTATCGTCCTGACGTTCTCGAGGGAGTAGAGCCTGGCCCATGCCCAGGAGACGACCCAGGTTGGCGCGAGGAGAGCGACCAGGGCGAGGGCCGCGATGCCGGCCTGGGGCCAGCGCCCCAGCCGTCGCACCAGGCCCCCCAGCCCCACCAGCCCGTCGGCCGCCAGGAGGGCCAGGCAGGGCAGCAGGCCGACGTAGTAGCGGGAGTAGGCGCGGCCATCCAGTCCCACCACCGCCGCCCACAGGACCAGCCACGCCAGCAGGAGCCACGACCCCGCGCTCCTCCTCACCAGCGCCCAGGCCACCCCGACACCCACCGCCACGGTCAGCGGCCAGCCGACGAGGGCCGGGAGCATGCGAGGCAGATGTAGGGCCCAGCCAAGCGAGAGCGCCTTGCCCACGAGGCCGCGGGTCACGTGGGGCGTCTCCGAGCGGAAGTCGGCAATGAACTGGTCGGCGTGGAGCAGATGGTACGGACAGGCCAGCGCGAAGACCGCCGCCATCACGACCAGTGCCACCCCGCTGCCGACCGCGACGGTGCGCCAGCGCCCGCCCGTCCGCGCTTCCTCCGTGGTCGTGCCGCTCAGGCGGTGGAGCAGTCCTGCGAGCGGAATCATCACCCACAGGACTGCCGCGAAGTATTGAAAAGCCACACACAGCCCCGCCGCCGCGCCCGCCAGGTCGTAGGCCAGCGGGGTCCCCTCGCGGGCCAACTTCAGGCAAGAGAGAAAGAACAGCGTCGTCGCCAGGGCCGTGAAGGTGTCGCGGGTCAGGTTGTGGGAATGGACGCAGAGGGCCGGCATCGCGGCGAGGACCACGACGGCCAGGACGCCAGCCCCCCGGCCGAGCCGCCGGCCGGCCAACCACGTCAGAGCCAGTGCCCCAACGGCCGCCAGAAGCGAAAGTGCCCGGCCCACCAAGTACATGCGCCCCATCTGGTCCGGGTGGTCGAAGTAGTAGGCCAGATTTCGTTCCAGGTGGACGAGGCCCACCAGACGGCAAACGCCCAGCGCCGCGCCCACCAGATAGGTGTGGAGCGAGGGGTAGATGTAGTTCTTGGGGTCGAAGTCCAGGCGGCTTGGGCTCATGGTCCCAAGCGACTTGAACACCTGGTATTCATCGGGATGGTAGGAACGGAGGGGGTTGAAGAGGTGGCGAGGGAAACTCTCGGCGAGCGGAGAGCGGCGCCCGCGCGAGCCCCACGTCTGCCAACTGCGCTTGAGGAGTTCCGCGTCGAGGTTCCTGGCCGCCTCGCTCGTCCCCTCCAGTTCGGAGCGTTTACCGCCCGGGATGCCCCAGGCCAGCCCCCAGACCACGAGGCCGCAGAACGCCCCGATGGCCAGGATTCCGGCCGTCGGGGCCAGCAGGCGGGTGTGCGACCGACTTTCTGCCATCGTCTGGCCATTCTATCGCGCGTGGCCGCTTGGTCAAGGAGCGCCGCGTGGCGGCAAGTCCCGAGAATCAAACGCCGCGCCGGCCACGAGAGGACAGACACGGACTGGCACGGACGCTCAGGCTCGGCGGCGGTGTGTCTGGGAGAAAACTGGTGGTGTGGGAGTTCGGTCTTGGATTATAGATGTGTCACCGGGTTTGGGTCTAGCGACTGAGTTTTCGCGAGCCGGGACGGCCCGCCTACACGCGCTTATCTGCGGTTGCAGGGGGGAGGGTTGGAAAGCCTGCGCCGCAGGGTTTCGGTCGCTCAAGGGGCGAGGTCGAGGACGGCGACGTCTTCTGGCCCGAGGGTGAGGCGGGCTTTCCTGTCGCGCCAGGAGATGCTCCGGCCAGTGACCAGGTCGCGGCTCGTCGGGGGTGGCTCGAGGTCGAGGGCGATGGTGGCGGTCCGGCGGTCGGGGCTGTCGTTGAAGACGGTGAGGTAGCGGGTGCCGAAGCGCTCAAGGTGGACGCGCGCGTCGTCGCTGTGTGCCTGCGTTATCGGCTCCCAGCCGGCCTCGGCGACGCGCTTGCACAGGGGGACGTACTTGCGGAACAGGTGGCGGTGGCGCTCGTAGAGTTCGGGGCGGGTGAAGTAGTGGCCCTGGGAGGCGTTGGGACTGAAGAAGCCGGGGAACATTCCGTAGGCGAGCGCCCTTTT
>CAYYCI010000420.1:0-4479 GCA_964470215.1 uncultured Planctomycetota bacterium | reverse complement strand
ATGATGGTCTGGCGAGTGAGGAGTTTTCGGTCGAAGCATCGGTCGAGGACTCGCATGATGGCCGAGGGAGCAGCGATGTAGGGTTCGATGCGGTAGCCGGTCAGCTCCTCACACTCGCTGATGGCCCACAGGTCGTCGGGCGCGACCATCGCCACGCACAGTTTGTCGCCCTCGATGCGGAAGGGGACGATCATGTGCTGGCGGCTGTAGGCCTCGGGCAGGAGGAGGGCGAGTTGGGGGTTGACGTCCTCGTTCTCGAGTTCAATGAAGGGGACGCCGTGTTGCTGGGAGAGGGCGCGGCCGAGGTCGGCCTGGCGGACGAAGCCCAGGCGCAGGAGGATCTCGCCCAGGAGCAATTTCTCCTCGAGTTGGACCTGGAGCGCTTGCTGGAGTTGTTCCTCGGTCAGCACGCCCTGTTGGATGAGCAGCTCGCCGAGTCGCTTCTTGCCGGCCATCTAGCGCCTTCCCCCTCAAGAACGCACCGGGACGTCCTCGCCGAGGTTCTTTGCCACCTTCTGTTGGAGCACCATCGGGTCGTAGGGCTTGACCACGTAGTCGGCGGCGCCGCTGTTGACGGCGCGGGTCACGTCCTTGGCATCGGCCTTCGCCGTGAGGATGACGATCGGGATGTCCTTGGTCTCATCGTTGCGCTTCAAGCGACTACAGACCTGGAAGCCATCCATCCCGGGCATCATGATGTCCAGGAGCACCAGGTCGGGTTTCTCGCGGGTGGCCAGGTCGAGGGCCTCCTCGCCGTTGGACGCTTCCAGGACTTCGTAGCCGAAGAGCCTCAGGCGGAAGCCGAGCATTTCCCGGACCCGTTCCTCGTCGTCAACGACGAGTATCTTCTTCGAGTCCATCGTCCAAAGCCTCCTTGTGCTCATCCTTGAGTAACGGGGCTGCCAGACACGGCGCCTCGCCTCCCTCCCCACCCGTGTCCTCTCGGGTCGGGCCACGGACCTCCTCCTGGGCAGCCATCCGAGCCCGCGCCCGCTCGCTCAGCTCGCCGGCCATGGCCCCGTCCGCCGGGTAACTGGCCACCCCCACCCTCACCTCGAGGCCCTGGCCACCGGCGACGGCCGAGAAAAGCCGCTCGAGCGTGCCCACCACACGGCCGACCACCCTCTGCGCGCCGGGTGCCTCGACGTCGTAGAGCACGAGCGTGGCGCCACTTTCCCCCAGCAACACCACGTCGCTCGGTCGCAGGCTCTCCTCGAGGCAATGTGCCACCAGCGGCAGGTGTGCGTGGTCGCTGCCGGCGAGGGCCTCGGGCCACCGCAGCGACATCTCCACCACGCTCAGCGGCGCACCCACCGCGCGAGCCACCTTCAGGCTCTCGGCAATCTGGGCCAACCGCCAGTGTTCCCCGCGACGCAGGTCCCCCGGCAAGAGCACCCTGAAACAACTCCCCACCCCCGGTTGGGCCTCTGCGGCCAGTCGGCCGCCGTGGTGTTCGGCGATCTCGCGCACGATCGCCAACCCGATCCCGAGCCCGCCGCTCGCGCTCTCGGCCTGCCGGCGTCCGCCAGAATGTCCCAGGACCTCCTCGATCTCCTCGGGCCGAAGCCCGGGGCCGGTGTCGCGCACGGCCACCTCGAAGAACTCTTCCCCCTCGAGCCTCCGGGGATTGACCTCGAGGGAGACCACCCCGCCCTCGGGGGTGTGTCTGAGGGCGTTGCCGACGAGGTTGCTGAGGGCCTGGAAGAGCAGGTCGCGGTCGGCGTAGCAGACGGCCTCCCGCTCGGGCTCGAGCCACTGGAGCGCCACCCCCGCCCGGCGGGCGGCCGCGCGAAACGACTCGCCGACCTCCCGAACCAACTCGCCGAGGTCCACCTGCTGTGCGGCCACTCGAATGCGCCCGGCGCGCACCCGGCTCGTCGCCACCATCTCGGCCACGAGCCTGCCCATGCGCGCGCAGTCGCCGCGCATACCCTCGAGGAGATGCCGTTGGCCCTCCGAGAGCTCGCCCGCCACCCCCTCGCCCAGGAGGGCCACCGTCTCGCGCAGCGAGGTCAAGGCGTTGCGCAACTCGTGAGCAAACGCCGCGAGGGGGTCCGCCCGGCCAGCCCAGCGCCAGTCGCGCCGCGGCGAACGTGTGACGACCAGGTGAACCCACACCCTCCCCTCCTCGTCGCGCATTCGGGTCAGGGTCGCCTCGAGGAGGCCGTGTTCGGGATGGTCGAGCTCCACGCGTCGCCGCAGCCCCCGGCTCGCCGCGTGATCGCGGAGGAGGGAGCCGAGACTCAGTTCGTGGCCCTCGCAGCGAAGGCCCACATTATCGGGATGGCGATCCTCGAGGCCCAGGAGCACGCGCGCCGCGGCATTCGCGGCCACCACACCCCCGTCCTCATCCGCCACGACGACGCCTTGGGGCAGAAGGTCGAGGGCCACACACCGCAGGCAATCGCGCCTGTGGCATTCCGGTCTCGCGGTGAAAACCTTCATAGCGCGTCCTCGTCTGACTGGTGGCCCACCGACCCCGATGGGCTGCCATGGCAAGTGGCTATCGCCTGCAAGCGGCGTGCCGGCCGGCGAGGCTCACTCGGTGGCCCGCCGAAAGACGACCGAAGCGCCCTTCGGCAATACCTTTAGACCGCAACGACAAACACCGCCCTCCACCCGCCGCCCCTGGGGCCCTCACCAATCGGTTAGGACCGATGGGGCAGAGAAAAGCACCGGGGCCTTACCACAAGGCCCCACCGCCTGACTGCACCACCCGGCGCCAGCCCACCTAGCCCCTTCCGCCGCAACCCCTTACGAGAACGCCACGCGGCCGGAAATCTGCCGCTTAACCTATTACCAATCCTTCCGATACTCTGGTTGGTGCGAGGAAACCTGTCTCGCAAGCACCACCCACACGCCCAACGTAACACTCATCCCGTGGCGAACGTGCAAAGGAGAGGCGAATGGAACATGCTCACGCGCCCACCACACCAGGTGCTAACCACGTTTCCCCCGACGCCCGCCTTGTCTGTCACAGCCCGGCGATGAGAGAGCTCCTGGCCCTCATCGAGGCCGTTGCCGAGTCCGAGTGTGCCATCCTGATCACAGGCGAAACCGGAGTGGGCAAAGAGCAAGTGGCGCGCGCCATCCACGGCCGCGGCCCGCGCCGCCGCGGGCGGTTCGTGGCCATAAACTGCGCTGCCATCCCCCCGACCCTCCTCGAGCGCGAACTATTCGGCCACGAGCGCGGGGCCTTCACCGGCGCCGACCAACGCCGCAAGGGCGCCTTCGAGGCCGCTTCGGGAGGCACCTTCCTCCTCGACGAAATCGGAGAACTCGACCCCAGGCTCCAGGTCAAACTCCTGCGCGTCCTTCAACACAAGGAGATCATCCGCCTCGGCTCCACCGAGCCAGTGCCCGTCAACGTCCGCTTTATCGCAACGACCAACCGCGACCTGGCGGCCGCGGTCCAGCAGGGCCTCTTCCGGCCTGACCTCTACTACCGCCTCAACACCGTCGAGCTCCACGTCCCACCGCTGCGCGAGCGGCGCGACGACATCCTCCCCCTCTCCTACGAGTTCCTGGCCGGTGCCTCGAACGGCCGTCGCTCCAGGGAACTGAGCCCCGCGGCCGCAAGGCTCATGCTCAACTACCACTGGCCGGGCAATGTCCGCGAACTCCAGAGCGTCATCGAGCGGGCGTGTTTGCTCTGCGACGGGCCGCGCATCGAGCCCCAACACCTCCCGCCCCAGGTCCAGGGCGCGGCCCGCGCGCCCGCGGGGGCCGGGTCCCGCCACGCCCCCACCGCCCCGCTGCCGGGACTCGGCCCCGACCCCTGCCTTGCCGACTACCGCCAGGCCCGCCGCATCTTCGAGCGCAACTACTTCATCCACGCGCTCGCCATCGCCCGCGGAAACATCTCTGCCGCGGCCCGCCACGCGGGAATATCCTGGAAACACTTCCGACACAAGATGCGGGAGTTGAACATCCGCCCCGACGCCTGGCGACTGCTCGCCGACAACTCCTAGCGGAGCCGGAACCGCACGCGAACCACCCGTCGCGGGGTGGCCTCGAGAACCTCGACCCGGTACGGTCCGAAAAGCACCGTCTCGCCGCGCTGCGGAATCCTGCCCGTCAGTTTCATCAATAGCCCGCCGACCGTCTCGAAACCCTCCTTGCGGACAGGAAGCCCGGTGACGCTGACAAACTCGTCAATCTCCATCGAGCCGTCGCACTCGAAGAAGGTCGCCTCCTGGCGCAGCAGGTGGGTCTCGTCGCGCTCGTCGCGAATGTGGCCGATCACCTCCTCGACCAGGTCCTCGAGGGTCACGATGCCCACCACCCCCCCGTGTTCCTCGACCACGATGGCCATTGGCAAGCGGCTGTAGCGTAACTCCGCCAGAAGTTCACCCACCGGCTTGGTCTCCGGCACGTAGGCCACGTCGCGATGGATCAGAGGCTCGATGGGCTTACCCGGCCCAAGCCCCGCCTTCAGGACGTCAACTACCCTCACGACCCCCACCACGTTGTCCACCC
>CAYYCI010000419.1:0-4495 GCA_964470215.1 uncultured Planctomycetota bacterium | reverse complement strand
CTCGAGGCCGGGGCCGAACTGATCGAGACCTGTACCTTCGCCGCCTCGAGACCGAAACTGGCCCGGGACCGGCGTCAGGACCGGATGGAGGCGATCAACTCCGCCGCCGTCAAGCTGGCGCGGGAAGCCCGGGAGATCTCCGGCCGGGATGTGCTCGTCGCCGGGTCGATCGGCCCGCTGGCCGGCGTGATCGACCTTGACGAGCCCGAGGGCCCCGGCCTGATCGCCGAGGCGCACGCCGAACAGGCCTCGATCCTCGCCGGGCGCGGCGTCGATCTGTTAGTCCTCGAGACCTTCTTCCGGGTCGACGAGATGGAACTGGCGGTCGAGGCGGTCCGCCGGGTCGTCGATCTGCCTGTGTTTGGTTTATTGACCGCCGCCACCGAGAAACCGCCGCACCAGTACCGGGAGCAGGGCCGCCGCCTCGATCGGCTGGCCGGTCTCGGACTGACGGCGATCGGCATCAACTGCTCGCCGGGGCCGATGGGCGCCCTGGTGGCCGCGTTCAACGAGATGGCCAAGCGGCTGGAGCGGACGCTGCGGCAGCTGGAGAACGAACGGGCGACCCTGGAAGCCCGGGTCCGCGCGGCGACGGCGGAGCTGCGCGCGCTCACCCTGACCGACGAGATGACAGGCCTGCCCAACCTGCGCCATCTCCGCGAGGAGTTTGCGAGGCTGGCCGAGCGCAGCGCGGAGGCCAAGAGCCCGTTCCTCTTCGTGGCGGTGGACGCGGAGGGCCTCAAGGAGTTCAACGAGACCTTCGGGCGCGAGGCCGGGAACCTGGTGTTGATCGCCATCGCGCGGTGCCTGCGCGCCGCCGCCCGCGAGGCCGACTTCGTCGCCCGCTACAGCGGCGTGCGGTTCGCCATCCTGATGCCCGGGCTGGCGGCGCTGCCCGAGCGCTTCGTGGAAAGGGTCGAGGACGACCTTGCCTCGATCGGCCGCCTGATCAAGGTCCGGACCGACAGGCAAGTGCAATTGCGGCTGAGCGTAGGAGTCGCCCGCTTCCCGACCGACGGCGAGAGCCTCCAGGCCCTCGCCACGGCTGCGGGACGGGACCTCTTGAGAAACCGCGAGAGGGCCGGCGAGGAAACGGCCGTGGCTAGCCCGCTCGCAGCCGCCAGGGGGCTTTAGATGAAGGTGCCTAGGTTGGGTGTGCGGCAGCGAGTGTTCCTCGCTTGCCTCGTGATGAGCCTCGTGGCCGTGGCGGCGCTGAGCGCGGGAGGGCTGGCGTTTCGGCGCGCGCTGCGCGCCCGCGCCCGGGACAGTTGCACCCGCATCGCCCGGCTCTTCGAGGGGATCGCACACACCCGCCTGATCACCATGGTCGCAGAGGCCAAGGCCCTCGGCAACCAGCTTGGCTCGATCCTCCGCAAGACCACTCCAGGCCCGCACACCCCGTGGCCGGTGGCCAGGTCGGGCGGGGTGCTCTGCTCCTGGGCTCTCTACTCACCCGATGGCCGCCGCCTGGCCGCAGAGTGTTCAGAGCCGGAGCCGGGGCTGCTCGCCCGCGCCGGCATCGGCTCGGCGACGGTGCCGCAGCGCGAGCGAAATCGCTTCGAGCAGGCTCTCCGAGGCACCGCTTCCACCGTCCTCGTCCCAGCCGGCGAGGAGCTCTTCGCCATCTACTACCAACGGGTCGGGTGCGAGGAGCCGCTTGGGGTTCTCCAGGTGGCGACCGAGATGACACCCTCGGTCTTCCCTGCGCCCCAGGAGGCGGGTGGTGCGAGGGCGGTGCTCCGGCCGTTCATCGCCTCGGCCGACACGCCGCGCCTGGTCCGCCTGGGCGGCGAGCCGCGCCTGTTGGTCCACAGGCCGCTGATGTGTGGGAAGCGACAACTGGGCACCATCGTGGCCGCAGTGCCCTATGGCGCCGAGGCACGCTATGAGCAATTGACCATCTTCTCGGTGGTCGTGGTGCTCGCGGGCGCGATGCTGATCCTGGGTTTCGTCAGTTACACCCTGACCGACGTCGCCCTGGTTCCCCTGATGCGCGTGCGGGAGTTCGTCCGGGACCTTCAGAGCGGTGGGCAGGTCGAGCGGCTGGAAGACATCCCCGACGACGAGGCGGGCGCGCTCCTGCGGGCATACCAACAGGCTCTCTCGCAGGCTCAGGACTGGGCCGACAGGATCGTCGAGGTGAGCCGTGCCCAGCGCGAACTGCTCAGCGGAGCAGTCGAGGCCCTGGTGAGCGCGATCGAAGCCAAGGACGTCTACACGGCAGGTCACTCCCAGCGCGTGGCCGACATGGCCTGCCAGGTGGCCATCGAACTGGGGTGGGACGGCCAGGCTATCGAGGAGCTGCGCCTGGGCGCTATACTCCACGACATTGGCAAGATCGGAATCAACCTGAAGATTCTCAACAAGCCCGACTCCCTCGACCCCGAGGAGACCGAGGTCGTCCGCCAACACACCCTGATCGGAGCCAGAATCCTCTCCTCCATCCCCGGATGCGAGGAAGTGGTCCGCACCGTCCTCTACCACCACGAACGCTGGGACGGGAAGGGCTATCCCACCGGGCTGGCGGGCACCGCCATCCCGGCGGCAGCGCGGATCGTCGGCATCGCCGACGTTTACGATGCCCTAACCTCCGAGCGAAGTTACCGCCCCGCATTCCCACACGAGAAGGCCGTCGAGATAATGGAGCGCAACCGAGGCAAGATGTTCGACCCCGATCTCCTCGATGTCTTCCTGAGGGTCGTCGGCCAACGAGTGGTTGCCGACGCCGCGGGGCCGGCCGCCCCAGCCGACCCCCAGCGGCAGCCAGAACCGACCAGAGAGGAGGCCAACAGGTGAGCCCCAGACCCCTCGACAGGGGCGAGCGGTCGGCGGCGCAGGGCGCCAGGCGCGTCGTGGCGGTCCTCGCGCTGGCCGCCGCGGGCCTGCTCTCGCCAGCGGTCCGCGCCGGCGCTCCCGAGCCCTCGGCCATCCCCGTCCAGTTCCTGTGTGGCGCCCCGCCGGTGCCGCTGGCCAGGCTCATCACGATGGTCTCGGACGAGGCCTCGGCCGGCGCCGGGCAGGCCGAGCGCGTCGTGCCCCCGGCCAGCGACGCGGCCGACCCCGCCGACCCGGACCTCCCTCCAGCACCGCCCGCAAACCCCAAGCGGCGAGCCGGCAGCCGCGGTCCGCAGAGGCCAGCCGCCTCTGCCGTCGTCAACATGGAGTTCCGCGACACCGACCTCCCCGTGGTCCTCCGGGGGCTCTGCCAGGGGGCTGGTCTGGACTTCGTCCTCCGGCCCGATATACAGGGCAAGGTCACCGCCAAGCTGCGCAACACCACCTGGGAGAAGGCTCTGGAGATAATCCTGCGGAGCCACGGTCTCGTGGCCGACCGCCAGGGCAATACCCTGGTGATCTCCCGCAAGAAGGAGAAGCCCCAGGCCGAAAGCCCAAAAACCAAGGCCGTCAAGGTCAAGCGGTCGGCGGATGGCAAACTGGACCTGGACGCCAGCGGCGCAGACATCCGCGAGGCCCTGCGCGAGGTGGCCGCGGTTGCCGGGCTCAACGTGGTGGCTTCGAAGGACGTCTCGGGGCAGGTGACTGCCAGTCTCCATGGCCTCAGCCCCGAGGAATTGCTCGTCGCGCTGGCCGATAGTTGCGGTGCGACCCTCACCGAGCGCGGCAGCATCATCATCCTTTCGCCCAGGCCGATCACCGAACCAGGAAAGGGCCCGCCGACCCCCAGTGCTCAGAAGCCAGCAATAGAGGTCAAGAAACTCGAGGGCGGAAAACTCGATGTGCGGGCATCGAAGGGCTCAGTCCGCGATCTCCTCAAGGAGCTCTCAGCGGCAACGGGCGCCAACATCGTGGCCTCGCCCGACCTGAAGGGCACGATCGATCTGGCCCTCAACGGGGTGACGGCGCAGGAGGTTCTTGCGGCCATCGGCGCACACTCGGGGGTCACATTCCGCCCCATCGGTTCGATGCTCTACGCCGCTCCCGTGCCGGCGCAGGTCCAGGCCGAGACCTTCACGCTTCGCTACTGCGAGGCCAAGGACGTGGTCAAGGTGCTCACGGAGGCCCTGCCCGACGCCAAGGTGGCGGTCGAGGAGAAGACCAACGCGGTCGTGGTGGCCGGCGAGCCAGCCATTCTCGCCGCCGCGAGGGCTATCGTCCAGGGCCTCGAGAAGCCCCCGACCCAGGTGACTATCGAGGCACGCCTCCTGGAGACGAACCTCACCGGGGACGAGCGCCTGGGGATTGATTGGAACACCTCATTCACATTCAACGCCACCTTCCCCACGGTGCCCCACACCTTCCCGTTCAGCAAGAACCGTACGGGGAGTTATTTCCCCGGCTACGATCCCTCGGACAGCCGCTCCCGGGGCGACCGCGCCGTCCCGTATGCCGACACCGACGATTTCAAGTTCGGGTTCCTCTCGGCCAGTGGCCTCAACGTTGTCCTCCACACCCTCCAACAGAGGAGCCACACCCGCATGATCGCCAACCCCACCGTCACCACCATCGAGAACCGCGAGGCCAAGATCAACATGGC
>CAYYCI010000418.1:0-4497 GCA_964470215.1 uncultured Planctomycetota bacterium | reverse complement strand
AGCCCACCGCTGAGCGCCACCAGGTGTAGTACTTCGTCTCGAGTTCGTCCCGCGAGGGGAAGGGGAAGAAGAGCATCCCTTCCTGGTCCCCGAGATAAAAGCCTGACTTGACGCAACGATAAGGGAACTGAGGCGGGTGGATTCTGTCCACCGTCTTCGTCGGCTTCTCCTTGTCGGTCAGGAGTTCGTTGAGGCACCCACGAAGGTGGTCAATGTGAGGATACGGCAGGTTCGTGGCGTCGCCACAGAGCGGGTCGTCGGCCAGGCATCCGAGATCCATCTGCGCGAAACAAATCCTCGGGACGTGGACAGGATGGGACGGGTCGGTGATCATGCCACAGAACTCGCGCGGCTCGAGGGTGCTGGCGATCAGAGGATGCACCGGGCAGATTTCCTGGTAGAGGTGGAGTTGGCCGCTCGCCGCTGGGATCTTCTCTGACGCCTTTATCTCCAGGACGCGGCCATCCGGGGTGGCCAACCACAGGCTGCGGACCGCCTCGCGAGGGACGTGTTCCATGACGCGATACACCCCGGCATAGACCGAATGTTTCGGTCGGCCGTCGGGATGTGGGACGCAGCGGCGAATGGCGTCGTCGAGCTTGAAGAAGCCGCTGCGGAAGTCCGGATCCAGGTCGAAGTACATGGCCTGGCCGCGCGAGCGCTTGGCCGTGCCGACCGCCAGGTACGTCCCGAATTCCTCTGGGGGGAGCATCGAGACCACCAGCGCTTCAGGAAACATCGAAAGGTAAAGCCGGTAACCCATCGCTCTCTCTCCTCCGGGGGATGTCCTCACATCGCAGTATATCCGCTCTCGTCGCGCGCGCAAGTGGCAAGCAGGCCCTCACGTTATCGGTTAGGGGTTTGGGGGGTCAGGGAAATGGGAAGGCCCGCGCCCTGGGCGGGCGCGGGCCCCTTGCACCGAGCAACCAGTGATAGTCGTCACTTGAGTTGTTTGAGGAGGTTTCCTGCGTCGCGGCGCAGTCGGCGGTTCTTGGTCGCCGCGAGGGCCTTCTGTAGGGCGGCCTTGGCCTCGGCCTTGTGGCGGCGGCCGATTGCCCTGGCGATGTTGTAAACCGCCAGCGCGGCCTCCTCCTTCAGCGCCGGGTCGGCGATGCAACCCTCGGCCAGTTTCAATGCACCGATATGATGCACCTGCCCGAGCCCGGCCAGGATCATCTTCTTCTCGTCGGGTCGTGTCGCCGCGCCCATCGCCTCCTGGTACAGTTTGAGGCTCTCCTCGGGCTTGCGCTTGTTAGGCAGGCCGAGCAGCCGGACATAACCCCGCAGGGCGATGATCTTCTGGGTCGGCTGCCGCGCGTTCTTCGCCAGGTCCAGCAATTCGCCAAGAACCGAAGCGTCCGGCCAGTTCGCCAGGGCACGGATGGCGCCATCCTTGACCTGCGGATTAGCGTCCTTCAGAGCCGCGCGGACGGCCGCCAGGGCCCTCGCGCCGCCCGAACGCCCGAGTAGCGACAGAAGCGAGCGTTTCGCCTCCACCCCCGCCCGGGGCAGCGCCGCGATGAGCGCAGCCGTGCGCGCGTTGACGTCGGGAACTCGGCTCGCCACGCTCTGGACCGCCTTCTCGGCGACCGCTCGCTCGCCGGACGTCCGGGCCCCGACCAGGAGCTTCACGAGAGCCGGAAGGGTGTCCTGGTCGCCGAGCGCTCCAAGGGCCTTGATGGCCTCGCCACGGACCGTTGCGTCGGGATTGCTGGCGGCCTTGAGGAGGGCCGGCACTGCGGCCTTGCACCGCCGGGCCGCCAGGCACCGGCACATGATGGCCTTGGTGGGGGCATCGCCGGAGGCGAGGCACTTGAGGATGGCCTCGTCGGCGCCTTTCGCCGCCATGCGACACAGAGCGGCCTCCGCCGCTCCTTTATCCGTCCCGGGACCCTTGGCTGCGACCCTGGCGAGCATGGGAACATCCTCGGCCGTGCCCAGGCTCGCCAGGGCCTTGATGGCAGCAGCACGAACAGTCGCGTCCGCACTCTTGACGGCCCCGAGAATTATCGGCCTGGCGGCGGCATCCCCCTTGTCGGCGAGCGCCGCAACAACGAGAGCCTGGGTGGCTGGCGGCAGTTTCGGAAGAAGCGGGCCGAAGGTCTTGATCGCAACGTCGGCCTTCATCTCCCGAATGAAACTGGTCGCAATCGCGCGTAGAGTCGCGTCGGGGCCGGTCAACGCCTTGGTGACGAGGGCAACGGCGTCGTCACCACCAGCGGCAACGACCCCGCGCAGCGCGGCCACGCGGACGAACTGCGGCTCCTTCGACGCCCACATCTGCTTGTAGATGGCTTTCGCCTCGGCTCCCTTGCCCGCGGCCACCAGGTGGTCGGCGCAGCGCAGGTAGGCATTGACGACCGCCAGGTGGGCCCCCTTCGGGGCGGCGGTGAGCGCCTTCGCGAGCGCGCCGGTGGCCTCCGGGCCCCCGATCTTCCCAAGGGCGGTCGCCGCCGCACTCGCCACCGCGGGGTCGGAATTCTTCAGGAGTTTGGCGATAGCGGGTGCTGCCTTCGCGTCTCGCCGGACGCCCAGCGAGTTGACCACGCCGATGAGGAGTTTGCCCTTGAGTTTCCCGATCGCATCGCGGAGTGCCGCACTCGCTTCCTCGCCCGGCACGCGCTCGAGGACCATTCTCGCCATATGCGACAGCTCGGGATTGGGCAGGAGTTTGGCCGCCGCGGGAACCGCTTCCGGCCCCGCGATAATGCTCAGTTGGCGACAGGCGAAGCGCTTGGCCGCCGTGGTGGCCTTCGAGTCGAGGAACGCGATCAGTTTGGCCACGATCTGCTTGCGCTGCTGCGCATCCTTGAACGTGGCCTTGATGAGGTCCTCGGTGGCGGCCAGCGCGGCGCGGCTCTTGCCGTAGTCATAGACCGCCACCTGCTTGAGGAGGTGGTCAATGTTGGGCTGTTGCGCGGCGGAGGCGAGGCTCCAGACCGCTCCCACCACGATGGCCACGATGGCCTTCCGACCGGCTCGCATGGCGTTCTCCTTTCGCGCCTCACAGGTGCCAGGGTTCGCGCATGGCCCTCGAGACCATTCGATTGGCCTCGGCGTCGTTTACGAATTGTTCCTTTCCCGGGTCCCAGCGCAACTTCCGTCGCAGGCGGATCGCGATGTCGGCGAGTTGACAGATCGAGTTCGAGCGATGCGCCGTCTCGGCCGGACAGACCGTCGGCTGCCGCGTCTTCACACACTCGACCAGGTTCCGCGCGTGGCCCGGGCTGCGGTAGAGGTGGATGTCGCTCGGGCCGAGTTTGTAACTCAGGAGAGACCTGGGCCGGGCATCAATGAAGCCCCTGCGGACGTAGACCCAGCCTTCGGTGCCCTCGAAGACCACGCCCTGTTTCTCCTGGCGATTGTCGGCGAAGATCATCTTCACCCCGTTGGCATAGGTGCAGACGACTCGCCAGGAGGTGGCGGTGTCGCACAGGCCATCCTTCGGGAAAACCCCCGCGCCTTCGATCTCGACCGGGCCCGTGTGGTCGGTGCCGTTGCCCCACTGGGCGATGTCCACGTGGTGGATGCCCCAACCGGAGACGAAGCCCATCGTGTAGTCGGAGATGAAGTACCACCACGGCGTACGGCAGCGGTTCGCAGTGTAGGGTTTCCAAGGAGCCGGGCCGAGCCACAGATCGTAGTCGAAACCCTTGGGGACGGGCTGAGGCGGCTGCGGTGGGCACTGGCCGCTGGCCGGAGACCCGACGCGGATCGTGTGGACCTCCCCGATCAGTTGGTTGCGGGCGAGTTCGCAGGCGAAGCGGAAGCGGCCGTCGGAGCGCTGCTGAGTGCCCAGTTGCATAATACGGCCGTGGGTCTCCACCGCCGTGACGAACGCCCGCCCCTCGGCGATATTCAGCGTGAATGGCTTCTCGACGAAGATGTCCTTTCCCGCCCTGGCGGCCATGATCCCCGGGATGGCGTGCCAGTGGTCGGGCGTGCAGATCGAGACGATGTCAATGTCGTCGCGGGCGACGATGTCGCGGAAGTCGTTGTACGCGGCGCAGCCCTTGTAGGTGCCCCTGGCAGCCTGGGCCGAGTAGAAACGCTCGACCATTGACTTCACCGGCCCGCGTCGCTCCGGCTTCACGTCGCAGATGGCCAGGCATTGGGTCAGACCGAGGAAGCCGCGAAGGACCCCTGTGCCGCGTCCTCCCACCCCGATCGCCCCGAGGGTCACTCGTTCGTTGGCCGGGGAGACGCCAGGGGCGCCGAGGGCGCTCGAGGTGATGAACCACGGGCCGATGAGGGCGGCGCCGCTCCTCAGGAACTCCCGCCTTTCCATTCCTTCTCGCGCCATCGTTCTCGACCTCCGGTGTCCGCTACTATAGCGAGCCGCCCCGTGGGGGTCAAAACGCATTGGTCATCTCCACCCGCCCAGGCCCCCCTCGTTCAACGGCCATCCCCCTCTTGTGGGCGGGGCGTCCCGCCCCGCGGCGCACAGGCTGGAAAGCCTGAGGCCATGAAGGAAACCCGCGCGTGGTCTTGAAGGAG
>CAYYCI010000417.1:0-4497 GCA_964470215.1 uncultured Planctomycetota bacterium | reverse complement strand
CCTGCGCCTACTGCCCCCTCGAGCCGCTATCCCCATAATCAGGGGCCACACTCGGTCCCGCATGGCGGGTGAAGCCCAACGCTCAGGGTGGGAATGGCGGGGCGAGGAGAGCTTGGAGGGGAAGTCTCGACTGCCGCCCGAAGTGGCTTCTTCCCCTGAGGTTAGGTGTCCACGCACGTCTGCGGCCGGCGCTCTGGCACGGTGGTTGCACAATGCCACGGGCGCAAGAGCCCCGCCCTGGCGATAAACAAGGAGGCCATCACAATGGATACCGCCGTTCTGGAGAAGCCGGCCGCCGTCGCGAGGGAGGGCACCGGCCGCTCCGAGAGCGAGGCGGTGCGGAGGCTGCGTCGGCGCGCTCGGGTCCTTCGCCGACGTGGCGTGTTCGGCCCCACCCTGCCACCCGGGCTCGAGATTCGGCGGGCGAGTTCCTTCGAGGACATGGAGGCCGCCTACCGGCTGGTCCACGACTGCTTCGTCGAGCAAGGCTACATAGACCCTCATCCAACCGGGCTGCGGGTGCGTGCTCATTCGGCGCTTCCCGGAACCGCTCTGTACGTGGCGGTCCAGAACGGGGAAGTGGTCGGCACGATGTCTGTCATTCCCGATGGGGAGCTCGGGTTGCCGATGGAGAGCGCGTTCGGCCCGGAAGTGGCCGCGCTCAAGCGTCGTGGAAGGCGGCCCGTCGAGATATCCGATCTGGCCATAGCCAAAGGCGCCCGGAACATGCGGGTGTTGACCGAACTGATGCGTTGCGTCTTCGCGCATTCGATTGTCGTTGGCGCCGACGACATGGTCATCGCCATCAGCCCCAAGCACTCTGCCATCTTCGAGAGCATCCTGCTCTTCGAGCCGCTCGGAAGCAGGAGGTCCTATTCCCCGCAGAAGTTGGACATAGTGGAGGGGAAACGCCTGGGGTTGGTCTCGATAAGGGAGAAGGTCCGGGGCCTCGACAGGATTCTGGCCGAAGACGCTTTCCTGGAAGAATTCTTCTTCGAGACGAATCCTTATTTCGAGTTGGTCCAGGAGTGGTCGGCCCTCGGCGAGTTGATGGCAGCGGACACTGACCTCTTCGTGGACTTCTTCGTCAAGCGCTCGGCGTTGCTGGCCCGATGCAGCGAGCGGGAACTGGGCGCGCTGGCGACCCACTACCCGGCAGTGGCCCTCTGGCGCGGGTTGGCAGAGCGGGAGGTCGAGCCGGCCTGGCAGCAAGGCAAGCGCCTGACGCAAGTGCTCAGGTGCGCCCCTCCCATTAGCAACTGACGGGCGCCCCCCGCGCGGCCCCTGTGCCGCGGCCCGGCGATTTTCTTGACTTCTTACCGGACCCATCGTAGTTTTTGCAGGAGAGGCTATTTTGGGGGTTGCGCCATGGGCGTGCGGTCGGGCAGTAGCGTTAGCGGCCGGTGTTGGCCGGTGGTCTGCGTCCTCGTCATGGCCTTCTTTGAGCAGGCGGCCGGGTCCGACTACGACCACCACTCGTTCACCCTCAGGCTTCCGGCGGCCTTGAGCCGACTGGCGACGTATGGCGACGTGGCTGCCGGCGGCGGGGCCTCGGCGGCGAGCAAGTGGGAGTCGGCCGTCAACCCTGCCTCCTGCGCCACCCAGCCACGCAAGGGACGGCGGGTCAATCTCTCCGGACAGGTCGTCGGCATCTGGTTCGAGGAGGGCAACCGCCTGCGGCTGACCAGCGAGGCGGTGACGATTGACGCTGGGGAGTGGGGGGTGTTTCTGCCGGCGATCGCCCAGATTCGCACGAACAGTTCAACCGCGCGGAGTGGCCTCGACTTCGAGCTCGAGGGCAGTTATTACCAGCTCCAGTGGGGCAAGCGGGTCTCGGAGACCACCGCCGTGGGCCTCACCCTCGCCTACACCCGGTCCGAGAGCCGCTTCAAACTCGGCTCGATCAACGTCACGAAGGCCGACGGGCCTGGTTACACCGCCCGCCTCGGCCTCCTCCACGAGGCCACCGAGAGGGTGCGTGTCGGGCTGGTGTGTGAGTACAGCCGAGCGCCCTCGACGACCATCTACTACGACTTCATGCGCCTCGGCATCGGCGACATCAAGGTCCGCGACACCACCCACCAGGTCCTCGTCCGACCGGGCATCTCCTTCGAGTACAAGCCCGACTCGGCGGTCTACCTCGACTACCAATTCGGCTGGTTCTCGGACGACACGGGACGGCTCCGCGTCCACAGGATTTACGCCGGCATTGACCACGAGCTCCTCGAGGGGTTCTACGTCCGAGCCGGGCTGGCCTGGGACAACCGCGAGGACACCCCGGCCTGGACCTGCGGCGTGGGGATATACCCGACGGACCGCTTCACGCTCGACATCGGCTATCAGTACGACATGTTCCCGGAGTTGGGACCCGAGTTCGGCCATTCCCACACCGTGGTGGCTTCGATGGCATTGGCGTTCTGATCTCGGTTGGCCCCGAGCATGCGTGCAAGAGAGAGAATAGGCCGGGCGCTCTGGCGGTGGGCACACAAGCGGGCGGCAGACGCTCTGCGCCGCGCCGACCCCCGCCGCCTCGTGGCCCTGGGGGAGAGGAGAGCGCTCGCGGTCTTCCATCGAGCCGCGCGGCGGGTGCCGGCCTATCGTCGGCTCCTCGAGGAACACGGCGTCGACCCCGCCTCCGTGAGGACAATCGAGGATTTCAAGGCTCGTGTGCCCATCACCGACAAGCGCTCGGTTTTCTCCGAGCACGAGTTGAGCGAGGTGTGCCTGGACGGCGAACTCGACGACTTCTCGCTCTTTTACTCCAGTTCGGGGCACTCGGGCACGTTTTCATTCGGTGGCGAGACGAGGCGCCAACTTCGCCGGGCGGAGCGCATGGTGGAGTTCTTCCTGGAGGCGACGTTCGGGGCGCTGAGCCGGAAGACCCTCGTCATCAACTGCCTGTCGTCCGGGGTGAAGGTGCCGACGGGTCGGATTCCGAGGGCGGAGACGAGCGTCCGCTCCGACGTGGTTCTGGCGCTCGTCGAGAAGTTCCGCCGCGAGCTCGACCAGTTCATCCTCATCGGCGAGAGCCTCTTCCTCAAGAAAGTCGCCGAAGAGGGGGTGGCCCGGGGAATCCCCTGGCACGAGATGACAACCCACGTCGTCACGGGCGGAGAGTTCATCGCGGAAAACTACCGCAGTTACCTCGCCGCGCTGCTCGGCGTGGATTTCGACGACCCGCGGAGCGGCTTGATCCTGGTGAGCATGGGCATCTCGGAGGTGGCCACGAGCCTCCTGCGCGAGGAGCCGGCGACCGCGCTGATACGCCGGGCCGCGTGTCAGGACGAGAGGCTCCGCGAGCGGCTCTTCGGCTCGACCCACGGCGCGTGCCAATGTCTGATGGCCTATCTGCCCACCGATGTTTACCTCGAGACGGTCCCGGGGCGGGACGGGCTCCCCCACCTCGTGGTCACGACTCTGGACCCCCTGCGAAAGATTCCCCTGGTCCGCTACGCCACCGGGGACGTGGCCGAGTTGGTTTCGTACGAGCGGCTGGCGCAGACGCTGAAGGAGCTGGGCTACGGGCAGTTGGTCCCCGAGTGGAAACTGCCCCTGGCGGCGGTCTCAGGCAGGGCGGAATGGCTGGAGTTGCCAGGGGGAGGGCGAGTGTCGCCAAACGACGTCAAGGAAGCCCTCTTCGCCGACCCGGCGGTCGCGTGGTGGGTGACTGGTAGGTTCCAACTGCGCCTGTGCCCTGCTCGCCCATGCGTCGTGGTTCAATTGAAGCGTGGTGAATGCGCCCGGGAGGGTCTGGCCGCGCGGCTGAGCACCCTGATCGCCGAACACACCGGTCACCGGCTGGATGTCGCGGTGGTGCCCTGCGAGGAGTTTGGCACGGGTCTCGAGTTGGACTACGAGCGCAAGCCGCGCTACGTGGCAAGGGGCAGCGGGCACTGGCGTACGCCTCTCGAGGCAGTATCCAGCACTTCCCCACGGGGATAGAACGAGGCGGGGGAAGGGCCAAAGGGAAAGGGCAGCCGTCACGGGGACGACTGCCCTTTTTTGCTGCGCGTGTTGTCGCCTGGGGGGACTTACTTGCTCCTGCGGCGACGCCTGACCAGAGCCAGCAGCCCGAGGCCCAGAAGGGCCATCGAACCAGGCTCGGGGATGTAGTAGGTCGCGGCGGGGTCGTTGCTGAGCACGAGCCAGTCGGCGACGTTGGTCGGCTGGGTCGTGAAGTGGATGACCCAGTCCACTGCGTCGTCCTTCGTCCCAGGGTTGTCGCGCAGGGTCCAGTTGGTGCCGTCCCAGGTCACGGCCGGGATTTGGTGCAGGATCGAACCGACCATGCCGCTGTCGGTTGTTTCGGCCCACGGCCCGCTCCCCGGGACCACGTCGGCATAGATGTCGCCCGAGCCGCTCTTCGTACTGAAGTCAAAGTAGCTGCGGAAAGATGCGGCGAGCAGGACCTGAGCGCTGGGGCTGACCATGCCGCCGTGGTCGCCGTAGAAGGAGCCGGGCGCCCCGACGATAGAGAGCAACTTCGAGCCGTCGGTG
>CAYYCI010000416.1:0-4505 GCA_964470215.1 uncultured Planctomycetota bacterium | reverse complement strand
TAGCGCTCGGTGCGGCCGTAGACTCGCCAATCAATGTGGCGGAGTTCGTCGCCTGGGACGTATTGGCGGTGTTGTGCGAACTCGGTGCTGAAGCCCCTCAGGGGGCTCTTGTGCATGCCGACGTGGAGCCCCTCGACGACCTCGCGTGCGACGAGTTCCAGGCCCCCGAGCCTCTGGAGGGTTTCGGGGTCAAGATACCGCGGTTTTCGCCTTGCCGGAGTGGGCATCGTAGAGCCGTTCGTCCGCTGGGATGGTCTCGAGGAGTTTTTCGACGATGTCGTCGCTGGTCAGTCCTTCGCTCTGTGCGGCGAAGTTGGGGATGATGCGGTGGCGGAGGACCGGCCGGGCGAGGGCCTGGATGTCCTCGATGGCCACGTGGTAGCGTCCGCGCAGGATCGCGCGTGCCTTCCCGCCGAGGATCATGAACAGGCTTGCCCGCGGCCCCGCGCCCCAGGATATCCAGTCGCGGATGAACTCCGGCGCGTCGGGGTCCGAGGGGCGGGTGGCTCGCGCCAGTCTTGCGGCGTAGTTGAAGATGTGGTCGGCCACGGGGACCCGCCGCACCAGGCTCTGGAGGGAGAGGATGTCCTCGCGGCTGAGCACCTCCTCGAGGACCGGCTCCTCGGCGCCGGTGACCCGCTGCATGATCTCGATCTCTTCGTCCCAACTGGGATAGTCCACCAGGATGTTGAAGAAGAAGCGGTCGAGCTGTGCTTCGGGGAGGGGGTAGGTGCCTTCTTGCTCGATGGGGTTCTGGGTGGCCAGGACGAAGAACGGCTCTTCGAGGGGATAGTCCGCGCCGCCGATCGAGACCTTCTTCTCCTGCATGGCCTCCAGGAGGGCTGCCTGGGTCTTGGGCGGGGTGCGGTTGATCTCGTCGGCCAGGATGATGTTTGCGAAGACGGGCCCGCGCATGAACTTGAACATGCGCTGCCCGGTGGCGGGGTCGTCCTGGAGAATCTCGGTGCCGGTTATGTCCGAGGGCATCAGGTCGGGCGTGAACTGGATGCGGCGGAACGAGAGGGAGAGGGTCTGGGCGAGAGAACTGACCAGGAGGGTTTTCGCCAGACCGGGGACCCCGACCAGCAGGCAGTGGCCCTTCGAGAAGATGGCGATGAGCATTTCGTCAATGACCTGGTCGAGGCCGACGATGATCTTGCGCAGTTCGGCCACGATGCGGTCGCGGGCCTTGCCGAGGTTTTCGACCGCTGCCTCGTCGTCCTCGGCGGTGGGCATGCTCTTCGGGGTTTCCTCTTCGGCCATGGTCTTCTCCTAAAGCGACGCAACGCTCCGAAAGTCTAGCAACTCGACATCGGCAAATCAAAACCCCTGAGCCCTGAGCCGCGGCCCTTGACTAGTGGCCCGGGTTGGGGTAACCTAGCGCTGGCTTGCCCGGGAATGTCGGACCATGGTGAACGTCCGCGACATCGTAAGTTCGGTTTTGTTCTACGCTGGGGCGTTGCTGCTGGGGCTGTTGTTGTTCCGGGTGGGCTCGCGCTACGGCTTCTACTCGGTTCACGAGACCTTCCGCCTGATGGAGCCGCGTCTTCAGCGTGGCAGCCACGTGTTCGTGGACAAGTTCCGTCGGACGCCGGAAGACCTGACGTATGGGGACATAATCATGTACCGGCGGCCGGCGTGGAAGCGTGCGGCCTACAGTTACGAGTTTGGTCGGGTAGTGGGCAAGCCTGGCGACGTGGTCGAGTTGAGGAGCCATCGTCTCTACCGTGCGGAGCGCCGGGAGGGCGAACTCGGCCCCTTGGAGATGATAAGCGAGCCGTACACCGACCCCAGGGACATGCCAAAGGACTTCAGCGCGGTTCTCGTCCCGCGCAACTGTGTTTTCGTGCTCCACGACAACCGCCGGCGGCGCGAGCCGTTGCGGAACCTCGTAGTGCCGGCCCGCGCGATCCGGGGGCGGGTGCGATAGCGGCAAAGGCCCATGGTCGGTAAGTTCCGACTGACGATGCGCTCGGGGGTCGAACTGACCTTCGCGTTGGTCTTCGGCCTGATCGGGGTCGTCTTGTTCCTGGGCACCCTCGACGAGTTCAAGGCCGGGCGGGCGTTCGACCGGGCGATGGAAGCCTACTCGGAGCGGGTCCTGGAGGACGTGCACGACTATCTCAACGACGCGATCAACGCCAAGCCTTCCTACGACCCCCCGCGCGAGGTCTATGCGAAACTGCTCCTGGACGAGGGGGCCGAGAACCCCGCGCGGTTCGCCGACGCGAAGAGAGTCCTCGAGGACCTCCGGAAGCGGCAAGTGGCGCGGATGGGTCGGGCATCGCTGGCGGTTCATATCGGCCTTGCGTTGGCCGACCTCGGCGCGGCACGAGCCAAGAACCCTTCGCCCGAAGGCCTACAGGCCGCGCTGGAGACGGCGCGCAAGCGCCTCGAGGAGGCCCTGGAAGTCTATCCGAACTCCGGAGACCTCCACGTCAATCTCGCGACAATCGCCTTCCTCCAGGGCGACCTGGCGCGTTGCAAGAAAGAACACCTCGAGCGGGTGAAAGAGGCCGGGGAGATAAGTTACGACGCGCTGCCCTATTTCTACAACCTGGTGGGACTGGTCGCGCTGCGGGAGCGGCGGCCGAAGGATGCGATCGCCGAGTTCGAGAAGGTCCTGGAGTTTGCGCCCGACTGGGTCGCGGCCAAGGCCAACCTGGCCGTGGCCCGGGCCGAGGCCATCCTCGACCCCGGGACCGACCCCCGTGTGGCCGACCGCATGGTGCGGGAGATGAAAAGGCTGCTAGGCGAACTCAGGAAGGCGAAGAGCCCCGCATTCGCCTCCGTGAGCGAGGCCCTCGGGTGCTATTGCCTGCGGATGGGGGCGGCGAGTGCGGCTCTGCGGTATTTCGCCGACGCCGAAAGCGGCAATGGTCTGAAGTGGCATGGCCGCTTCAATCGCGCGATTGCCTACTACCTCGAGGCCCTCGGTGGGAGTCTCTCGGTGGCGAAGCGCCGCGAGTGTTTCGCCCAGGCGCGCAAGGAACTCGCCAGGGCGCTGGCCAGCAAACTCGCCACCAATCGCGACATCTTCGTCGGCTCCTGCATCCTCGGCACCATCGAGGCCCAACTCGGATTCCTCGACCGCGCCGCGGCCCACTTCGAGCGCGCCGCGGCCATTGCCGCCAGGACCGACGATCCCTTCGTCAAGAGAAAGTTGCCGCGCGTGAGGCTGAGCCTCGGGGTGGTGGCCTACCTGCGGCGCGACTACAAGAAGGCGCTGGCACACTTCGCCGGCCTCACTCCCCCCACCGAGCAGGCCGAGAAACTCGAGGCCCTGGTCAGCACCCTTCAGACCAAGCCGCGCATCAGCGACTTCACCGCGCGACGCCTCGACCTCCTGACGCCAAACGACCTGAGCGTCTCGGCGTTGATCTCCCTGCCCGCCACCGCCGAGGCCGTCCAGCCGAAGAACATCGAACTGACCCTGACCGACGCCCTGCGGGAGACCACACGCGCCCTGCCATTCGTCCTCGAAGGCCCGCTCCTGCGGGCCACCGCGGTCAACCTGCCCCAGGGACGCTACCGGGTGGAGTTGCGGGTGACCGACTCGGCTGGGAACCAGACGACTGCCTCGGGCGACGAAGTCTCGATTGACCGCGAGGCCCCGCGCGTGACGCCAATCGAGCCGGCGCCCGGGGCGACCATCGCCGCCCTCGACCGCATCCGCTGTCGCATCCACGACGTCGTCAGCGGCGTGGACCTCGAGAGCGTCCAGGTCACCCTCCAGATGCCGAGGGGCAGCGCGCTCGGTTCGCGTCTTCTGGTCTCGCGGGGGCGGTACCTCTATTCCAGCCCCGACGGGTCCGTCGCCTCGGGCTCGGCGGTCAAGGCTGTCCTCAACTGCCCCGTTCCGCGCCCCACCCCGCCGGGCTCCTACACCGTGGTCGTCGAGGCCAAGGACACCCTCGGCAAGGGAGCGCGAGGCGCTTGGAACTTCGAGCTCAGGCCGCCGCAAGGGGGTAAGAAGCGATGAAGTGTCCACGATGCGGCGCCGAGATGCCCGTCACCCGCCTCTTCTGCGACGAGTGTGGCGCCCAACTGGAACACGATATCAGCGAGGTCGAGGCCAGCGTCGCGGACGAAATCCGCCACGAGAGGGAACGCGCCACCGCCAAGACCGTCCGCTGGCTCCTCGGTGTGTCCATCCTCCTCTTCGTGGCCGGGATGCTCTTCCGCCGCGCATACAAGGACCTGCCGCCCAACGACATCGTGGCGTTCGTCAAACCCCCGACCGCCGCGCTCTCTCCCCTCGAGACGGTGGTCGTCTCGAAGTTCGGGCTCGACCTGCCCACCCCACCACGCGAGCCCGGCATCGGCCGACCCCGAGGCGAGGCCGCAGAACGCAGAGCCCTCGACCTCGCATATCGCAAGGCCGCCGTCGAGGTGCGGTCCAGGGGCGGCAAGGAGCCAATCGAAGGACTCCTCGTCGGCGATGCGGCCATCGAGGTCATTCCGCAGGCCGGCAAGAGCGAGGTGGTCGGTGTCGCCGAAATCCG
>CAYYCI010000415.1:0-4507 GCA_964470215.1 uncultured Planctomycetota bacterium | reverse complement strand
CTTCTCGCCTGGCAATTGTTTGCGGTGCAAAAAGCGTGCCAAAGCCCACAGCCCCCGGCGCGCTGCCATCCCGGTTTTCCTCATAGATGTGCCACCGCTGGAAGAAGCCGCGATAGGGCGGCGGGGCGAATGAGCCGGAACGTCCAAAGACGTCGGAATTGGAGAAAGCGAGAATGCTGAGAACCCTGCTCGAGGGCGGCTACCTGATGATCCCACTGGTCGTCTGTAGCATCCTCACCCTCGCCGTGCTCCTCGACCGCGGCTACGCCTTCTACCTCCACAGCAAGACCGACACCCGCTCCCTGCGCGCGAAGGTCCTCTCGCTCCTCGGGGAGGACAAGGTCGAGGAGGCGGCGGCGCTGTGTGCAAACACCCCCAGCCCCGTCTCCGCCGTCATCCTGGCCGGCCTCCAGGCATACGCCAAGCACCGGCAGCGGGCCACCCGCCCCGAAACCCTCATGTCCATCATGGAGAAAGCGATGGACGACTACGCCCAGCACGCCATGAGCGCGGTGGAGAAGCGCTTCAACGTCCTCTCGACCGTCGGCAGCGCCGCTCCCCTCTTCGGAATGACCGGCACGGTGACCGGCATGATCGCCTCCTTCAGCGAACTGTCCCGGGCGGGCGTCGAGGCCAGCGGAGTGGCCGCCGGCATCTCCGAGGCACTCATCACCACGGCATCCGGCCTCCTGATCGCGCTCGCCGCGGTGATCCCCTACAACATCTTCCTGGCCATGTCGCAGAAGATCGAACTCGAGATCGAGGAGGCAAGTTCGGAACTCCTCGACTTCGTGGCCACGCGCACAGGCGAAGAAGCCTCCTGAGGCGAACCCATGGCCCGACGACACCAGCCCCGCGGCGGATGCGACGACATCCCGGTCGCCTCCTTCTCCGACCTGGCGTTCCTCCTCATCATCTTCTTCATCCTGGCCACCACTCTGGTGAAGACCCACGGCTTCGCCACCGACTTCCCCTCCGGCGAGAAGTCCGAGAAGCCAGCCGAGAAAACGCCCTCGGTCGTCCTCCAGGCCGACAAGATCACCCTGAACGACAAGCCGGTGGACCTGTCCACCCTCCGCGAGGAACTCCGAGCACTCCGCCTCGACCAGCGAGAGGGCGAGGACAAGATCGTCTTGCTCGAGGCACCGGCCAACGTCCCCTACCAACGCTACTTCGAGGTCATGGCCGCCATCTCCGAGGCCGGCGGCATCATCTGCATCGTCCGAGAGGAAGAGGGGTCGAAGTGATGCCTAGGCCATCGCGCGGCACCATCCGCCGACACCGACGCAGAGCACGCATCGTCGTGCCCGTGGCCTCGATGGGCGACATCGCCTTCCTCCTCATCATCTTCTTCATGATTTGCAGCAACTTCGCAAAGGAAGCCGGAATCCCCGTCCAGCCGCCAAACTCCCCCGACATCGAGCAGGTCGAACAGGCCAACATCGTCGTCTCGATCGACTCCGAGGGCAAAATCTATTTCCAGGGCCGAAGAGTCCAGGACGCCAAGTCCATCGAGACCGAACTCTCGGAACTCCTCCGCGACGTCGAAGACCCCGACCGCCGACGTGTCCTCTTACGATGCGACCGCAGCGTCCGCAAGAACGTCTTCGAGCCGGTGATGGACGCAATCACCGCCGGCGGCGGGATCATCGTGGCCGTCGGAGAGCGAGCCAAGAGGAAATGACCAAAAGGAGAAGCCCCGTGGCCGACACACCCGAGATCGAGAACCTCTCGCCCGACAAACTCGTGGCCGGTTTCGCCAGGACCAGAATCGCCACCTGCATCATTCTCGCCGTCGCCGTCCACCTCCTCGTCATTCTCCTCACCTCCATCGGCTACATTCGCAGCCAGTTGACCGTCGGCCCCGAACAGCCCCCCGCCGAGGCCAAGGAGGCCGAAAAGGCGGCCACCACCGAGCCCACGACGAAAACTCAACAGAAGGCGACCACCGCCGCCACTGCTAGCGTGGCGAAAGAACAGGTCGGCGAACTCGAGAAGCGAAAGCAGGCCCCAGTCGTCCGCGAAATCACCAAGATGCCCAGGAAGGGCGAAATCCCGAAACAACCCGACGACCTCGGAATCTCAATCGAGGAAACCAATCCCTGACCACGGGCCGCCAGCCCATGCTCCGAATCCGAAAGACCGACCTCATCCCCGCTCTCCTCTCGCTGCCCTTCGGCCTTCTGGCCGGGGTGGCGGCGCGCTACGCCGTCGTCCTGCCGTGGCAGTGCGACGCGCTCATGTCGCAGAGCCGCGCGATGACCCGCGCGTTCGCCGAGGCGGCCATCCCGGGGCTGGCGACCGCGCTGGCATTCGCCTGCGGGGTCTGTGGCACCGTGTTCTTGATCGCTGCATTCCTGGCGCTCGTCCGCAGGGGCTGGGCGCTCCGAGCCGTCCGCCTCGCCTGCTTCGCCGCCTACGTCCTCGTTCTCTTCTATGCCTATGCCGTCCTGCACACGACGGGCGTCATCGCCAGGGCAGGCGCCGAGGTCGAAGGCTCAGCGCCCGACCTGATGACCGTGGCGGGGTGGCGCTGGGACTACCTGTGGCCGGCGGCGCTCGCCCTGCTGGCCGTCGTCGCCACTCACGTCTCCACCTGGCGGAAGGCCCTCGTGGCTCTCTACACCGGCTCCGCCCCGCCCGAACCCCTCCTGGGCGACCGCCTTGTCGAGAACCTCCGCACCCACGGCCCGGACCCCCGATACCGCAAGAGCATCTACGCCAGCATCGCAACCCATCTGGCCGTCATCGTCATCCCGATGCTCCTCCAGCTCTACGGCTGCGTCCAGAGCTACCTCGTGCCTTTCGGCAGCGGCCAGCCGCGGGTGGCCGTCATCCAGATCGTTCGCAAGAAGAAGAAAAAGAAGAAGCGCTACGTCCTCAATCCCAACTCGGCGATCTACTTCCACGTGCCCGACCTCGACGAATCCGAAATCCTCCGCGAGGTCGAGGAGGCGACCGAACTGACCTATGTGGCCGACCCCAACGCGCTCTTCGGCAAGATGGGCGCCGGCGGCGGCAAGCGCGGCGGCTGGCCCGAAGGAGTGGGCAACGAGCCGATCCGCTTCATCCGCCTCGAGTACGACGGCCGCGACTGGGACGATGGCATGGACGCCGCCAGCCGGGCCGACATGAACTTCCTCCAGGAGTTCCGCCGCATCACCGGCTTCAAGGTGGCCCGAAAGTCCGAGAGCCATCCAATCCGCCTCCTCGCACGCTACGACAAGGGCTTCGCACCCCCTTTCGTCTACATGACCGGCTCGGGCGGCATCCGCGTCTCCGAACGCTCCATGCGCATCCTGCGCGAATATCTCCTCGACGGCGGAATGCTCATCGCCGACGCAGGTAGCGCCACCTGGGATCGCAGTTTCCGTGCCTTCTGTCGCAGGCTCTTCCCGAGCAAGCGCCTGGTCGTCATCGCCGACGACGACCCGATCTTCCAGATGCCATTCGTCTTCCCCAATGGCGCGCCGCCGCTCTGGCACCACGGCGGAATGCGCGCCATGGGCATGAAACACAAAGGCCGATGGATCATCTTCTACCACCCCGGCGACCTCAACGACGCCTGGAAAACCGGCCACAGCGGCCTCAGGCCCGAACTCGCCAAGGCCGCCTACCAACTCGGAGTGAACCTCATCTACTACGCCTTCACCCACTACCTCGAGGAAACCCGCAAGTACCGCAAATGATGGCAAAACTCTACTGGTACTTCGGCATCGTCGGAATCGCCTCGGTCTGCGCGTGGGCCGCAGCGCTCCTCGCGCTCGCCGGGGGCTTTTTCTCTTCGCGGCGCACCCGCTGGTGCCTCGCCGCTCTCGCAATCTCCATCCTCGGCCTCATCCTCGCAAAGGTAAACTCCCACAACGTCAGCAACATCCAGATAGACCGCTCCGCGCTCTACGAGGAAATGCGGCAACACCAGCACAAGGTGGCCGAAGAACAAGAGAAAGCCCAGGAGAAAGAGGACCGCGAAACAAAGCCAAAGACCCAATCCGCCCCCACCGCGAAGCCCACGACGGAAACCACCACCGAGC
Source organism: uncultured Planctomycetota bacterium (assembly GCA_964470215.1). GTDB lineage: Bacteria > Planctomycetota > PUPC01 > DSUN01 > DSUN01 > CAYYCI01. The sequence continues at coordinate 473 of CAYYCI010000415.1, read as the reverse complement.
GCCGCTACGCCTACCGCGAGCGCGGCAAGCAGAAGCGCGAGGCACGCAAGAAGCGAAAACTCGAGGGCATCTCCGAGATCGCCGAGAGGGTCGAGAAACAGGTCTCGGTCCGCATGATGCCCGAGGCCGACGTCATCGCCGCCGACCGGCTCGACCGCGTCAACCTCTTCGCCGCCAGGCTCACGCTCTGGCTCGTCATCATCGCCGTCGCCTACGACTACCTCAGCCGCTTCAACCACACGTTCGGCTACCTGCCCCCGCTCCCCCTCGCTGGTCGGGTGCTCGACCACCTTTTCCCGAAGAGCCACGCGGTTTGCCTGCTGGCGGACGGCGGCGCTCCTGTTGCTTTCCTGGCCAGGTTGCTGCGCGACCTGGTGCGCAAGGGCGAGACCTTCATCTACCTCGGCCCGAAGGAGGCCGTCCAGCCCGACGGCTACTGGCGGCTCGAGGTCGGGCGAGTGCGCTTGTGGCGG
>CAYYCI010000414.1:0-4521 GCA_964470215.1 uncultured Planctomycetota bacterium | reverse complement strand
GGCCAGGAAGTAGTCGGCCGACGACTCCTGCCGCCGTCCCGACCACCACACCACTCCCGCGATGCCCGCGAAGTAGAGCCCGATGACCACCCAGTCGAGCGTAGTCAATCCCGTCATGCCGAACCTCCGCTGCCGGCCCGATGAGCGCCAACGACACGCCGCGCGGCGATTCTACCGAAATAGCCCCGCGCAACAAGTCAACCTCGCCGCGGCTCGCAACGGGAGGGGCGAGGGACATCGGCCACGGTCTCGCTGCGGCCGAAGCACTCTCGCCTCTCCTCTCTGTGTCCTCTGTGTTTCTGTGGTGAGATCCGGCCGACGCGGGCCGCAGGCAGGAAGGCAAGCCTCACAGGCTCGGGGCGGGAGACTCGCCAAGTTCGCGCACGGTGCGATAGGTGGCCAGCGCCGTGTAGCCCATCCCAACCACGAAAGGCAACACCCCCACCCAATCCCCACTCAAACCGACCAGCTTGATCAAAAGCGGGAGAACCAACGAGGCGGGGGTCAGGGCGTAGACGGCCATGGTCAGGATGCTCGTGTAGGGGAGGCTGGCGCGAAGGGCCATGTTCGCCACCAGACCCGCGACCGAGCAGATCAAGGCATAGAGGAGCAATTGGAAACACACCATGAAGAGCATCTTGAGCGAATTCGCCGGCAGACTCGCCTTCAACCCTTCCCAGCGGGCCTGCGCGAGGGTGGCCGGAATCCAGGCGGCCACCGCCGCAGCGTCGGCCTTTGCCATGCTCTTGTAGGTCAGAGTCCGCGTCCCAGCCTCGTAGAGGTACTTCAGAGCGGTGTCGGTGGCACCCACGAGCGCCAGGCCCTCCGGGGGAAGCAACTGGGGGTTCTCGCGATAAGCCATGTTTTTGGCTTGTTCGACCGAGAGGCCCTTCTCGGTGGTGTCGCAGAGGACGAGGAGCCCGCCGGAACTGGATACGACGTGGACCTTGCCTGCTTGGAGTTTGAAGTTGGGCTTGCCATCCTCGACCTCGACGGGCAGTTTGGCGCCTTTCTCCTCGATGAGTTTGCGGATTTCATCGAGTTTGGCGGCATCCGTGTAGGGATAGGTTTCCTGTGTGGCCCTGGCGCCCCGCTGGGCCGGCCGCTCGTAGGAGACGATCCCCGTCCTCTGGAACAGTATCACGCGGGAGTGGTCACCGCAGCCGGCGAAATCGGCCGCGTTCTCGCAGGTCTGGAGTTTGCCGGTGGTGTCGAGGACGACGATCAGTTGGCGGGGTCTTTTCTTGTCGTCTTTCTCGGCGGCCTTGCCCTGTTCGGTGCGGTTGGCGAAGTCCTGCCACAGGAGGCACGGCTGTTGGAGTTTGGACGAGGCTTGTCCTCCCTGGAAGGAGACGTCGGCCAACCTGGCCGCGAGTTCCTTGCTCTGGCGGGCCTGTTCCTTCGGAGCGAAACGCGAATACTCATAGAGCCCTATTCCAAGAAAGACCGCCGTGATGAGAACACCGAGAATCAGGAGATAGACGAGCGTGCGCGCGAAGCGCTGGTCGTGGACCAGAAAGTAGTGTTTCAGGCTCACGACGCTGTTCGGTATGCTCACCAGGTGGTTCGGATACGGCGATGGCATGGGGGTCCTCACAAGCGTCCGGCCCACAGGGTAGCGCATGGGCGCGGCCTTTGCAAACCGGCCGGCGCCAACAGCGCGTCGTCATCCCTGCCTCGGCGACCCGCGCGAGCAAAACCGAGGCCACCAGCAGTCCAAGTCGGTATTTCATCGCCATCCGCCATTCACGGTCTGTCGAGGATGGCGAAGAGGACCTGGTCCATCGCGGCCTTCCAGGCCGCGGCGGTAACCTTCCAACCCCCTGTGATATAGTGGACGCCGTCGGGGGCGAGGAGGGTGCGTCGGTCGCCGCTCTTCTCGTATTCGAGGAACGCCTCGAAGACGTAGGCGATCGGGATTTTCTCCCCTCGGCACATCTCGATGAGCGCGGCGTTGAAGCGCGCTTCAGGCTCGGAGGCGGGGTCCTTGAACCCGCGCGGCGGGATCGTGGCGATGATCGGCACGGTGCCACGGCGCTCGCAGGCCTTGGCCACGGCGCGCAGGTCGTCCATCGCGGGGGGGATCGCCCTCGGGGCTTTCGAGTTGTTGGTGCCGTACATGATGAGGCAGAATTCGGGATTGACGGCCTGGAGGTCCTCGGCGATTTTCTTTCGGGCGAAGGCGGTCTTCATGGCCGGGTAGCCGCGCGCCCACACGTCGTAGCGTCCGAGGGCGGATTCGACGAAGCGGCGGTAGTTGGTCGCCCCGGTGATCGAGTCGCCGAAACACAGCACCCGCCCCTTGACCACCTTTCCGGCGCCTCTGGCGTGGATGGCGCGCGCCCGCTCGGCATAGCCCACGCGGTCGCGTTCTTCGGGCGTTGGCGGGCGCGGGGGAAAGCCGCGAGCGCGACGGACGCCCGCGGTCTCGGACCACGGCCCGAGGTTGTCCTGGAAGTCGGCGGCCAGGACGCGATAGCGCCAGGTGCCCGGGGCCGGTGGCTTGTCGGTGAAGCGTGGCTCGAGCGACTCGCCGATCTTCTGGAACCCGCGGCCCGCGTGCCTGCCCGGTAGTGGCACGGCATGGCCGTGCCCGCCGGCGCGCGAGATGACGTAGAGCGCGACCCCCACATTGTCGCCCGCCGGGTCCCAGGACAGGTGGACGCCTTCGCGGTCGGCGGTGGCCTTCGGGTTGGCAGGCGCGGCTGGCGGGGTGTGGTCTTCGCCGCGGTAGATCACGAAGTTGCGCAGTTCCAGGACGCCCTTCCCGCCGGTGCGGTTGCCGTGGAAGCGCAGGTTGCGATAACTAGTGGCCCGGGCCACCCGGCGGTTCATGCCGTCGTTGTAGAAGAAGCGGTCGGCGCGGTAGAGGATAGGCGTCCAGGTGGGGCCGACGATGCGGTAGGCATCCGAGGTGGTGTTGTCGCGGGCGAGTTCGTCGTAGAGGTTGAACTGGGCGGTGCGCACCCCGCCGGTGCCCCTGGCGAGGAAAGCCACCTTCAGCGCCCCCGAACCGCTGATGAGGAGTTCGATGGTCTTGTTCGTCCCGGAGCCGTCGTCGGGGACGCGCATGTGGGCGTAGCGGCGATAGACGACCACGTCGCCGGCCCGCTGGCCCTTCTCATAACCCGGAGGTGGCGGCGCGGGGGCGGCGCGGCGGGTCACCCCGCTGGGGCCCGGGCGAATCGAGACGCCGGTCAGCCTGCCGTAGTAGCGGCTCTGGTGGAAGTCGTTGGAGCCCATCACCGCCCAGGACCACTCGGCGGCGGGTCGGCCGCCGCGGGCCGGGCGCGTGCGGTTGAAGTTGGCCACCCAGGTCTGGTTGTCGCCGAGGTAGGCGCCGAGTTCTTTCAAGGGGACAGCGAGGGTCGCGACCCACCGCTTGCCCTTCTCGACCGAGGTCTTGACCGCGGCGGAGGAGTTCCAGGTCGTGTCCTCGCGGGCGCCGGGGCGTCGGTGGGCATCGAGAAGGGTCGCGCGCGGGTTGACGGCGAAATGGAAAAAGCCGACGCGCGGGTCGCCGCTGACGAAAACCTCGACGCAGTCGTCCTGCCACACGGGGCCGTCGCGCCGCGTGACCTCGGCGCGCAGGTTCGCCGTGTCCGGCTCCTCACACTCGAAGGCGACGAACAGGTGGCTCGGGGAGAAGAGGACCCGCGCGATGGTCTTCAGCGGGCCGGGACGGTCGGAGGTGCAATCGCCGAGCACCAGCGGCCGGCACCTGGCCCAGAGGGGCGAGCGAAGGGTGCCGTCAATCGGCGGGCCTTTAGCCACGAGGACGGCCCTGGCCAGGCCGCGTTGCTGCGCCGGCGCCGCGAACGCCACCGAGGCCACGACCGCAACGGCAAGCGAGCGTGCCCTCATCGCCGTCCTCCTTGCCTGCTCCGCGACCCGATGCTACTATGAGAGCCGAAGGGAATCAATAGCGGTCCTGGCAACAAACGCCTTCTCCGGCGTAGGGGCACGGCACCGCCGTGCCGGCCACCAGCACTAATGGAGACGAGAAATGAGAAGGCCTGTGTGTGTAGTCCTCATTTTCGCCGTGGCGGCCTCGGGATGGTGCGCTTCGGTCTTCCTCGAGGCCGAGGCCTTCGAGAAGACCGGCGGCTGGGTGATCGATCAGCAGTTCATTGACATCATGGGCTCTTCCTACCTTCTCGCCCACGGGCTCGGTGAACCGGTCGAGGATGCCGCGACCACCGTCCAGTTCCCCGAGGCGGGCGACTATTGGGTTTACGTCAGGACGAAGGACTGGGTGGCCGACAGTGCGGCCCCTGGCACGGCGGGGCGCTTCCAGGTGGCGATTGATGGCAAGCCGCTCCCGGAGGTGTTCGGCACGAAGGGCGCCGAGTGGTTCTGGCACGAGGGCGGCAAGGTCCGCATCGAGAAACGCGAGGTTCAGATAGCGCTCCACGACCTGACCGGCTTCGAGGGGCGCTGCGACGCCATCTACTTCACGACCGAACACGCCCCTCCGCCGAACGACCTGAAGGAACTGGGGGCGTTCCGCCGCAAGGCCCT
>CAYYCI010000413.1:0-4532 GCA_964470215.1 uncultured Planctomycetota bacterium | reverse complement strand
GCACAGCCCCACTAGCGCCTTGCCGGCCGGCAGGGTGGCCGCCCCCACAGATTTAGGCCATGCCGCGTTGGTGGCTTGCAGGGGCAGCCCACTGCGCCTGCCCATTCTGGTCTCGGCGACCTCTCCGCATTCTCTGCGTGCTCCGCGGTGAAATACGATTGCAGGCGGAGCCTCTAAGCCCTGCGAGTCGCAAGGGGAAGCGCCGCACCCAACTGAAGCGTTACCACCTCGCCGCCACGGTCGAAATGTTGACAATCGGCAACACTGGCGGGACACAGCGGGCGATTTGCGCTCCGTAAATCGTCGGTTCCCACTAGCTTGGACCCAGCGGCGCGATGTTGGGTCCCGGCAACACATTTTTGGCACGACTGCACATGTGCATAGTTAGCAAAACGTTGGCATGTTGATTTTCCGCAACATGGGGATTCGCGCGAGGCCAGGCAGCGAGGGCTGGAATATGCCATGAAGGCGCCACAAGCACCGAGACACCCAGGGGATACGTCGCTCTACCGAAGCATGCCACACCGGACGCTCCGTGGCGAGGCTGGACGTCACTGCTTTCCGGGGCGTTCGGGTAGAGGGCCAGGATGCGAAATTGTAACCAGAACGTAGCCAATAACTTATGTGCCACGTGGAGATTTGGCCGAAACCGTCGCGGTCTGGCACGGGATTTGCTTGCCATAAATGTAATTTTTGGGCACGGTTCTTGGGATTTTGACAGGAGCGTGCAGATGGCGGTCGCGGAAACGACGTGCGAGGGGGAAAGGAGGGAGGTGAATTAGCGCCGAGCCCAAGGCCGCTCATTATGGTTTCCACACGAACGACTGATGTATCAGGAGGGCAAGGTGATGAAGAGGCGCACACCACTCAGCGTTCTAGCGACACTGTTGTGTCTTCTCGTCGCTAGCGTTAGTTTCGCCGTTCCGCTCGCGCCCGATAGCGGCAGGTTGGGCGAGGTCACGGCGCCGGATGGCAGGCAGTTGGGCTACGCCATCCAGGGTCTCGCCGCGCCGAACTACGACTGGTGGTACGGCTGCTCGGCCACGTCCGCCGGCATGCTGATGGGCTACTACGACATAAACGGCTACTCTGGCTTCACCTACGAGAACCTGGTCCCCGGGGGTGTTGCCGAAATGAACACCTTTGGCAACCCCGGCGCCTTGGTCAACGGTATCATCGCCAGTCCTGGCCACATTGCTGACTTCTGGGTTGCCTACAGCAAGTGTGAGGACTGCGGCTTCGCCGACCCAATGGCCCAGGGCCACGCGTTCGACTGCCTGGCCGACTTCATGGGCACGAGCCAAGACGACGTGCTACCCAGCCCTGAAGGCCAAAACGACAACCCTGACGGCTGGACAACGTTCTGGTTTTGGACCGATGGCTCTCGGTTGACGGCCAGTGATATAGTCGCTAACGGCTTGCAAACCTCAAGCGGCATGTACGGGATTGGCGAGTATGTCCAGTACCGCGGGTACCAGTACGAAGCGCTTTACAACCAGTTGACCTACGACATTTTTGGCTATGGGTCGGGCTTCTCGCCGTTCACGTTCTCCGATTTCCAGGCGGAGATTGATGCCGGCCGTCCTATGCTCGTACAGGTGGAGGGCCACACGATGCTCGGCTACGGCTACAGCGCCCAGCAGGGCACCATCTCGGTCTACGACACCTGGGACGACATGGACGGCAGCGGCCCCTGGACGGATGGGCAGAACCCAGGGGTCATGGCGTGGAATGGCACGTACCAGGGCCTTCAGATGTACGGGGTGACCGGGCTACAGCTGGCGCCTATCCCCGAGCCCACTACCCTGGCCCTGGTCGCGATGGGGCTCATCGCCGCGGCATATCGGCGCCGGCTCAAGTAGCCACCGCGTCCGAATCCTGCTTCCGATGTTCCGAGGGCCGCCTCCCCGGCGGCCCTCGTCACTTGGCACAAGCCGACCGCGCGAGCGGTCTCGTTGACCCTTCGCTGACCCGTATGTTATCGTTCTCGCCGTGGTGAGTGATGAGGTGAGAGAGGCATGGCGCGCCGGAAGGCCCTCAACCCATCAGGCGCCGCGTGGGGCGAGGTGGGCGCGCGCTGGCTCGTCGCCATCGCTGCGGCTGCCCTTCTCTACCGCGCCGCGTGCTTCGCCGTCGTCGGCAGCCATCCGCTGCTGCGGCATCCCGTGGTGGATGCTGGCTACCACCGTGCCTGGGCGCGCCGCATCACGAACGGCGACTGGCTGGGCCACGGTCCCGACGACGTGTTCAAGCCCCCGCTCTACCCATACTTCCTGGCGGGCCTGCACCTGTTATTCGGCCGCCACATCGCGCTGGTCCAGTGGGTGCAATTCGGGTTGGGGGCCGGCTCGTGCGTGTTGGTGGCGCTGCTGGCTGGGCGGCTCCTGGGCTCCGTGACGGGCCGGGTGGCGGGCATCCTGAGCGCCTTCTATGCTCCTTATGTCTTCTTCGAGCTTCAGTTGCTGACGCCGGCGCTGAGCATCCCGCTGGACCTCGCCGCGCTCGTGCTGCTGGTGGGGCGCGCGGGGCCGCCAACTCGGCGGCGTCTGGCGGGGGCCGGAGCGCTACTGGGCCTTTCGGCGGGGGTTCGCCCCGACGTCCTCCTCCCAGCTGCGCTTGTGGTAGCGTGTCTCCTGTGGCGCCGCCGAGCGTCGTTGCGCGGCCTGGCTGTCAATGCGCTCTGCGTCGGGGCTCCGGTCCTGGCCATCGTGGCGCTGGTCGCCGCGCGCAACTGGCATCTGACGGGCCAGTTCGTGCCAATCTCCAGCAACGCGGGAGTCAACCTCTACGTGGGCAACGGTGCCGGGGCTGACGGCATCACGGCCGTGCCGGTGGGCCTGCGCTGGGAACGCCTCGTCGCGCGCGTGCCGCAGGAGGTCCTGGAGCGTCCTGCCGACGCGAGCCGATGGTGGATGCGCGCGGCGTGGCGCGAGATGCGAGCGGCCCCCGGCGCCGCGCTGCTGCGCCTGGGAGCCAAGGCGGTGGCTTTCTGGAACCGTCGCGAGTTCCGCAACAACATCTGCTTCCACTTCATGGAGCGTGAGGCGTGGCCGCTGTGGCTGTCGCCCGGGCAGTTCGCCGTCGTCGTGCCGCTGGCGGTGATCGGCCTTGTGAGCCTCCGGCGCAGCGCCGATCGAAAGCGCCGCCTGGCAGCGTCGGTCATCGCGCTGTGGGTCGGAGGGTTCTGGGTGCTGGGCGTGGCGTTCTTCGTCACCGCGCGCTTCAGGCTACCGGCTGTGCCGCTGTTGATCGTCGCCGCGTCGTGGGGACTGGTCGAGATCGCCGCGGCGCTGCGTCTGCGCGTGCGGCGGGCGCTGGTCGGCTATGCAGCCGTGGCGCTGGCCGTGGGGATCGTCGCGTGGCCCCCGTGGTTCGGCGCGCCGAGGAGTGGCTGGGCCCGCGACGAGGTGAACCTGGGGAACAGCCTGCGCGAGTCAGGCGGCGCGCGCGGCGCGCTCGCCGCGTACCGTAGAGCGTTGGAGATTGCGCCAGATGACCCCGATGCCCATTACCTGGCTGGCCTGGTGGTCCTGGGCGAGCGCCCGCACGAGGCCCTCGAGGAGTTTGAGGCGGCCCGGCGAGTCATCCCGGATTCGCCGGACGTGCTCCTCGCGCTCGCCCGGGCTCACGCAGCGCTCGGCAGCGCGCCCCGCGCGCGCCGGGACATCGGCGAGCTGCTGAGGGTTGCCGCCACGTCAAACCTTTGCCCCAAGCGTGCGACCCTCGCAACCGCTCACATCCTGCTCGCCGACCTCGACCCAGCGCGGGCGGCGCGCCACTGGGAGAAGGCCTGGTCGCTCGATCCGAGGACCGCCGCCGAGGCGGCGTTCCTCAAAGGGCGCGGTCTGCCGCGCGCGCTCGAGGCCTTCGAGGCCGATGCACGGGAACAGCCGTGGGACTGGTACGCCCACGCCAACTGCGGCTCGGTTCTGCTGTCGCTGGGCCGCGCCGAGGAGGCAGCCGCGGCCTATCGGCGGGCCGCGCGCCTGGCCCCCGAGCGCAGTGTGCTTCGCTACTATCTGGCGCGCGCACTTGCCGAGGCAGGGCACGATGACGAAGCCGCCGAGCTCCTCGAGCGCCTGGGCCGCGAGCTGCCCGCTTGCTCTCTGCGGCGCGACGTCGATGCCTTCCTCGCCCACCTCCGGGCCACACGGCGGTAAACCGCATCTGGCCTTGAGGGCCTGCCGCCCAAGTCACAGGCCGTGTTCTCTGTAGCACCGATTGCGATCGTGCCGGCTTCTCCGGTCCCTCAGTTCGGGCTCGTGACCTCGATCCCGGCCCGGAACCGCTGCCAGTGGGCTGGCACCTTGTCGGCAAAGCCGGTCATGCGCCGGCGAACGGCCAGAGTTTCCACCAATGCCTCCACCTTTGCTCCCTTGCAGGCGCGAGGGCTGAGGCCCTTGTCCCGTCCAACACCTTGGGCATCACCCGCGGGCCTGGAGCCCCGCTGGCAACGACAAGATTCACGACAGCTGGCCCACCTCGTGGCGCTCACCCGCGAGGTGGCGCGCGGTGGCCGAGGCAGCAGCCAC
>CAYYCI010000412.1:0-4536 GCA_964470215.1 uncultured Planctomycetota bacterium | reverse complement strand
GACCATGCGCGGCGGCTACGGCGGATGGCCAGTAGAAGGCAACCGGCGCATCTCCGGCCGCATCCTCTGCCGTGACCGCGACCGGGTGTTCGGCTATGGGCGCAAGAGTTACGCCATAACGGGCAGCCACCCGGGGCTTCGGGTCGCGCATCACCTTTTCGCGGCCTCGGCAAAGTTGGCCCGCGCGAAGCCCTCCCCACAGCAGAGGCGCCGAAGAGGCCCGGCCACCAGGGTCAACTACCTGTGGTCGCGAGAGGTCCCGTTCCACGTGCGGGCAATGGTGTTGGCCGGGAAGTTCCTGGTGATCGCTGGGCCGCGGGATGTCGAGGACTTCGCGTCGCCGAGCCCCAGCGGCCCGGTGAGCCTCTGGGTCGTCTCGCCAAAGGACGGAGAGAAGTTGGCCGACTACAAGTTGAAGGCCGCGCCGGTCTTCGACAGTCTCGCCGCCACCCCCGGACGCCTCTACTTCGCGACAGTGGACGGGCGGGTCCTCTGTTACCAGGCGCGCTGAGCGCCACGGCCCCCTGGGAGAAGAGCCGTCCTGTCGTGCGCGGTGCGTCCCTGGCCCACGATGCGGAAAATCCCAAGCACCAAATCACAAATCACAAACAAGGACCAAGCACCAAACCACAAGAACCAAACCCTGCAAGGCGGCCCGGCTTGATCCCCGTGTTTGGGATTTGAGTTTTGGAGTTTGGTTCTTGTTTGGAACTTGTGATTTGTCATTTGGTCCTTCCGCCCGCCAGGTCGCGGGCCGAGACGGCCCGCCTACAGCCGCCCTTCCCCCGGCGCGCCGCGCGTGCGGTGCGCGGGGCTCCCGCCCCGAGTCGCGCCCCGCGATGCCGTAGGGGCGGGGGTCTCGTGCCTGCCGGCATCCCCTCACAGCGAGCCGGAGCGCTTGAGGACCTCGAGCAGTGCGAGGCGGTTGCCCTCGGTGTGGGCGACGGCCAGAAGCGCCCGGTCCGCCGCCCTTCAGGAGCCGGGCGTCGAGCTGGCCGGCAGGGATTTCCAGCGCAATCGTCTTGGATCCCTCCCTGCGGTTGTTGATCGCATGGTTGCCGGTCGGCATGTATCGTGACACGCGAGAGGGTGAAAAGCAAGGCTTCTTTCAGGAGCGAGCCATGAGCGGTCAGGTCAGCAGGAGAGGCTTTCTGGGGAGCGCGTTGGGGGCCGGCGCCCTGGCGGTCGTCCCGCGCCACGTCCTGGGCGGTCCGGGGCGGACCTCGCCGACCGACATGGTGACCCGCGCGGTGATCGGGACGGGTGGTCGTGGCGGGGGCTTCGTCCTGCGCAATAGCGAGGGCGCGGCGCCCAGGTGCCTGGCCGTCTGCGACGTGGACGACCACCGCCGCGACGGCGCGGCGAGGAGGGCGGGCAAGCCTTGTCAGGCATACACCGACTTCCGCCGCGTGCTCGACCGCCAGGACATTGACGTTGTTTACATAGCGACCCCTCCCCATTGGCACGCCCTGATCTCGATAGCGGCTGCCCAGGCGGGGAAGGACATCTACTGCGAGAAACCGATGACGAAGTTCATCGCCGAGGGGCGAGCGGTGGTCAAGGCGGTCGAGCGCTACGGGCGCATCTTCCAGATCGGCACGTTCGGCCGCTTCGGCGTCTCGCCCGGCGACTCGACCCGCAAGGTGATGCTCAGCGGGGTAGTTCGCGACAACGGCCCCGTCGTCCGCTTCATCCGAAACTGGAAGGTCAGGCAGTGGAGCGGTCGGACGAATCTGCTCCCTCAGCCCATCCCGCCGAATCTCCACTACGACTTCTGGCTCGGCCCCGCGCCCTACAAGCCCTATCATCCGCATCGGGTCCACGGCAGTTTCCGAGGCTACTGGGACTACGACGGGGGCGGCCTGGCCGACATGGGCCAACACTACATTGACGGCCCGCAGTACCAGTATGCCAAGGACCACACCAGCCCTGTGGAGGTCGAGGCTTCGGCTCCGCGGCCGGCCCACCCCGATGCCTGTGGGCTCTGGGGCTGGGTGAAACTGACCTATGCCGATGGGACGACGTTCGTCTTCGAGTCGCGGGAGTGGGGCGAGCCGTGTCCCATCGCAGACCGCGGCCTGCCGCCGCTCACTCCCGAGCAGGAGAAGATCGTCAGGTCGGTCCCGGATTCCCCGAGGCTCTACGGCCACGGCCAGGGCGGCTTCGAGGAGGCGGTGAAGCTGCGGAAGGAGTGTGGGGGTAACGCCGAGGCGGCCCATCGCGGGGCCACGCTGCTCCATCTGGCCAACATCGCAATCCGCCTCGGACGCAAACTCCGCTACGACCCGGAGAAGGAACAGTTCATCGGCGACGACGAGGCCAACCGCCTCGTCAATGTCCCAATGCGTGCCCCGTGGCACCTGAGTGTGTGAGGAGAAGGACGATGAGCGGAAAGGTCCGAAACCTACTGATCGCCGTTGCCGTCGGGGCATTTGCCGCGCGGGCGGCCGGCGCCGACCTGAAGGCCCTCGTCGAGAAACTGCCCGCCCAGACCACCGCGGAGGCCCACGCGGTCTATGAGGAGATTCTCAAGGGCGCGCCGGCGTCCCTGCTGGAACTGACCCGCATGGTCCAGGTGCCGGAGAAGGACAACGACGCTAAGGTCCGCTACGCCCTCCACGGCCTGGCTCATTACGTAAAGCGCCCGGGCGCCGAAGCCCAACGAAAGGTCTTCACTGCCGTGCTCCTGCGGCAACTGGATTCCGACCTGCCGAAGTCGGTCAAGGGCTTCCTGATCCGCCAACTCCACCTGGCGGGCGGCCGCGAGGCCATCGAGGGGATCGGCAAGCGGCTCCTCGACCCCGAACTCTCGGAATACGCGGCCCAGGCACTCCTGGCCATCGGGGACCCGGCGGCGGTCGAGCAATTCCGCATGGCCCTCCCGAAGGCCAAAGGGCCGGTTCGTCTGACGATCATCCAGGACCTGGGAGTGCTCAAGGCGGCGAAGGGGCTGAAGGAGGTCCGCGACGTGCTCAGCGACTCGGACCGCGAGGTGCGCCTCACGGCGGCATTTGCCCTGGCCAATTCGGCCGACGAGGCCGCGATCGAGCCGCTCCTGAAGGCTTCCGAGACCAAGAGCCCCTACGAGCGCAGCCAGGTGAGCGAGAACCTCTTGCTCCTGGCGCGCCGGCTCGGCGAGGCGGGGAAGAGCGCCGAGGCCGAGCGCATCTGTCGCCACCTCCTGCGCACGCGGACCGCCGAGGGAGAGGGCCACGCGCGTTGCGCCGCGCTGATGACCCTGGCACGCGCTGTCGGCGCCAGGGCGATGGACGACGTCCTGGCGGCCATGAGTTCCGAGGACCCCGACTTCCAGAAGGCCGGGATCGCGGCGGCCATCGCCATGCCCGGCGAACAAGCGACCCAGCGTTGGGTCGAGCGGCTGAAGAGCGCCGAGCCGGCAGGGAAGGTGGCCATCCTCGACCTCCTGGCCCGCCGGGGCGACAAGGCGGCGCTGCCGGCCGTCCTCGAGTTGCTCCGCTCACAGGACGAGAAGGTCCGCCTGGCGGCCATCCAGACTGCCGGTCAGATTGGGGACGAGCGCGCGGTGGGGCCGCTGGCCGCGCTCTTCGAGGACAAGAGCCGGGCCGTGGCGTCCGCCGCTCGTCAGGCGCTTATTCATATCCCGGGCGAACAAGTCACCGCCGCGATTCTGAGGCTCTTGCCGAAGGCATCGGCCTCGGTGGCCGCTGGCCTGCTCGATGTCCTCGGGTCGCGGCGCGAGCGGCCGGCCGTGGCCGACCTCGTGCCCTACACCACCAGGCCCGACCCGCGGGTGCGGGCAGCGGCAATCGCCGCAATCGGCAAGGTGGCGAGCGTCGGAGAGCTCTCGGCGCTGACCGACATCATGGCGAAGGCCAGGGAGGGGGAGGACAGGAAGGCGGCTGAGAACGCGCTGGCCGCGGCTTGTCGGCGGCTGGGAGCGAAAGATGCCTGCGTGAAGGCCATCGCCCCGGCCCTCGATAAGGTCGGTGGCAACACGGCCGCCAGGGCCGCGCTCCTGCGGGTCCTCGGCACCATCGGAAACCGAACCGCCTACCTGGTGGTCCGCCAGGGGCTCGCGGACCCCAACGAGGAGGTTCGCGACGCGGTGGTGCGGGCGTTGAGCGAGTGGCCCGACGACGCTCCCGCGGCCGATCTCCTTGGGGTGGCGCGCACCGCCAAGAGCCAGGTCAGGCGCATCCTCGCCTTGAGGGGCTACGTGAGGATGGTCACGGTTCGCGCCGACAGGCCGGCGGGCGAGGCGCTGGCAATGTGTCGCCAGGCCCTCGAGTTGGCCTCGCGGGACGAGGAGCGTCGGCTGGTTCTCGGCACCCTTGGCGGGATCGCCACCGAGGAGGCGCTCGCCCTGGCCGAGAGTTTCCTCGACAAGCCGGCTCTCAAGAACGAAGCGGCGGTTGCGGTTGTTCGCATCGCCAGGGCCATCAGCGGGCTGAATCCCCAACGAGCGAGGGAAGCGATCGCCAGGGCCACCGCGGCCTCGAAGGACCCGAACGTCCAGAGGCAGGCAAGGGACGCCCTGGCGTTCATCGAGCGGAA
>CAYYCI010000411.1:0-4548 GCA_964470215.1 uncultured Planctomycetota bacterium | reverse complement strand
GTGCGGCTCATCATCACGTGGGCGCCTGCGTAGAGCACCACGAGCAACACCACCGCGTTCGCCACTCCCGGCACGGCAAATCCCCGCCCGAGCCAGGTGAAGGCGTCGGGCACCTGGTAGATTGATTGTCCCTCGGCCAGAAGGTAGGCCAGGCCGCTGGCGGCGAGCATCATGCCCAGGGTGGCGATGAAGGCCGGGACGCCGGCGAAAGTCACGATCACCCCCGAGACCGCGCCCACTGCCCCGCAAACGGCGATCCCGCCCAGGCAACAGAGCACCATCCCGCCCGCCGTGGCGTTCTCCGCGCCGGCGAAAGAGCGAATCAACAAGGTCGAGACAACTGCCGAGAGGGCGATCAGGCTGCCGACCGAGAGGTCTATGCCGCCGGTGATGATCACCATCGTCATGCCCACGGCCAGGATGGCGATCACGACGATCTGGTCGGCGATGTTCGCCAGGTTCTTGGCCTTCAGGAAATTCGGCCAGTGGTAGGTCGGCGGGGTGGCGATGCGGGCGCTGGCCAACGCGGGATAGCGCCCAGGCAGCGAATCGAAGACGGGCCATTGGCGGGCCGAGTGGCTGAGCGCTATCAGGCTCGGGGGCTTCCGCGCGGCCACGAGGCGCTCGAGGGCGCCCACCGCGTCGTTGGGATGCCCGACCGCCGGCTCGGAGACCTCGTAGCCCATCCGACGCAGGAGCGGCGCGAGGGTCGTTGCGAACTCCCGCTCCTTCTCCCCGTCGGCGGCGACGACGAGCGCGACGCCGCTGTGGGAGCCCTCTCGCTCGAGCAGCCGCGCGAGCCGTCGCGCACCGTCGGCACCGCTCGGATGCTGCTCCTCCCAGGTCAGATAACTGAAGAGGCCACACAGGAGCAACAGGATGAGGAACATCCCGTAGTCGGCCATCAGACGCGAGAGGTTCGGTCGGGGTCGTGTCATCGCTCAACTCACGGCGTAGCGAAGGATTTGTTCCTGGGTGGTGTTGGCCACGTCGGTTATCTCGCCGGTGATCCGGCCGTCGTGCATGACCAGGATGCGGTCGGCCATGCCGAGGACCTCGGGCAGTTCGGAACTGATCATCAGGATGGCTTTCCCCTGCGCCGCCAGGCGGTTCATCAACAGGTAGATTTCGTACTTCGCGCCGACGTCTATGCCCCGGGTCGGCTCGTCGAAGATGATCACCTCGGAATTGGCCTCGAGCCACTTCGCCAGGACCACCTTTTGCTGGTTGCCACCGGAGAGAGTTCCCACCCGCTGCTCGGGGCTGGTCATCCTGATCCGCAGGCTCTGTGCCAGGCGGTCGAGGGCCTCGCGTTCGCGCCGCCCCGCCACGAACCCCAGCCGATTGAGGCGAGGAAGGTTGGGCAGGGCGAAGTTCTCCCTGACCGAGTGGACGAGAACTAATCCCTGGGTCTTCCGATCCTCGGTCAAGAGGCAAATGCCGTTGCGGATCGCGTCCCTGGGGCTGCGGATGCGCAGCGGGCGCCCGTCGAGTTCCACCGAGCCGCTCTCGGGGCGGTCGGCCCCGAAGATCAGCCTCGCGGTCTCGGTCCGACCCGAACCGACGAGCCCCGTGAGGGCGAGCACCTCGCCCCTGCGAACGCAAAACGAAACCCCGCGGACCCACCGCCCTCGCGCCAGGTCCCGCACGACCAATCGCGGCGGGCCGATCTCCGCACGTTCCTTGGGGAATTCGTTCTCCAACTTCCGGCCGACCATCATCTCGATGAGTTCGTCGCGGGTGACCTCGCCGACGGGCCTGGTGGCGATGTGTTGCCCGTCGCGAAGAACCATCACCCTGTCGGCAACCTCGAAGACCTCGTCGAGCCGGTGGCTGATGTAGATGACGCCGATGCCCTGGCGCTTCAGGTCGCGGATGATCGCGAAGAGGCGCTCGACCTCGTCGGTCGAGAGCGTGGCGGTGGGCTCGTCCATCACCAGGATGCGCGCGCGGAGCGAGAGCGCCTTGGCTATCTCGACCACCTGTTGCTGCGCGACCGTCAGGGAGCGGCAGACGGCCTCGGGGTCGATCTCGACCCCCATCCTGGAGAAAAGGTCGAGGGCGGCCCTCCGCTCGCGCCGACGCCGCAGGAACCCGCCCACGGTCCGCTCCTGGCCCAGGAAGATGTTCTCTCGTGCGGTCAGGGTCGGCACGAGGTTGAATTCCTGGTAGATGACGGCGATGCCCGCCCGCTGGGCATCGGCGGGGCTGGCGACGACCAGCGGCTCCCCCTCGAGCAACAGGCGGCCGGCGTCCGGGCGGTGGGCGCCGCTGAGGACCTTGATCAGGGTGGACTTCCCCGCGCCGTTCTCGCCCACGAGGGCGAGGACCTCGCCGGCGCGCAGTTCCAGGCTCACCCCCTCGAGGGCCTTCACCCCCGGGAACGACTTCTCGATTCCCTCCATGAGGAGCAGGGGATGGGATTGTGCCAAGGGGACAGTCCTACTTCAGGCTTGGGTCCTTCTCGGCGTCGGCCTTGCGGTAGAGCGCGGTGGGGATGAGAATCTGCGGCTCGACCTTCTCGCCCTGGAAATAACGGACGACCGCGCGAACCGTCTCCCGGCCAATCTTGTCGGGGAACTGGATCGGGTCGGCGTAGATTCTCCCCTCCTTGATCGCCTGTTTGCCTTCTGGCTGGCCGTCGAAGCCGACGACCTTGACCTCGGCGAGTTTGCCGGCCTTCTCCAGGGCGGCGCAGGCCCCGAGGGCCGACGGGTCGTTGATCGCGAAGACCGCCTTGATGTCGGGGTGGGCCTGGAGGATGTCCTGCATGGCCTTGTAGGCCTTGTCGCGCACCCCGCCCCCCGGCAACTTCGCCACTATCTCGATGTCAACCTCTGGCTTCTTGTTGGCCTCGGCCACCTCCTCCTCGAAGCCCTTCGTGCGGAGGATGACCGACTCGACCTCGGGGTGGTCAATGATCGCCACCTTGCCCTTCCCACCAATGGCCTCGATCACCGCCTTGGCGGCCAGGCGGCCGCCGCCATAGTTGTCCGTGGCGATATGGGAGACCACCTTCGCCCCTGGTGCCAGACACGCGATGTCGGCCGTGAAGACCGGGATGCCCGCCTCGTTGGCCTCCTTGATGACCGGGCCGATGGCCTTCGAGTCGCAGGGACACAACACAATCGCGGCCACGCCCTTGACGATGAAGTCCTTGACCTGATTCTGCTGGCGCGCCACGTCGAACTCGCCGCTGGTGACCAGCACCTCGTAGCCGTGCTTCGCGGCCTCTTCGCTCATCGCGTCGGCGATCACCTTGAAGAACGGATTGGTCAGGGTGAGCACGGATAGGCCGATCAACTTCTTCGGCTTCTCGGCCTTCTTCTCACCGCAGCCGGCGAGCACGGCGGCGACCGCCAACGCCACAACGATGCCTCTCCACTGTCGCATCCTTCGCCTCCTTTCGGCAGTCGCCCTTTAGATTAGCCGAAACCCGCGCAGCGATCAACAACCCTCGAACACCCCCGCGGGCTTGACGCGGTGGGCAGGGCTGGCTAGAATCACGCGTGTGGGGGGGGCACGCAGGTCAGGAGGGGGCAAGGCAATGAAAGCCGTGGTATATGGGGGCGTCGGGCGCTTCGACCTCGAGGAGGTCCCCGAACCACGCCTCGAGCCGGGCGGGCTCGTGACCCGGGTGGACTACTGCGGCATCTGCGGCACGGATTTCAAACTCTTCCACAACGAGAACCCCCGCTTCCCGCCAGGCTCGATCCTCGGCCACGAGTTCGCCGCCACGGTCGTCGAGGCATCTCCCCAAGCCGACGGCTTCGAGATCGGCGACCGCATCACCATGGCCACCACTGTCCCCTGCGGGCAGTGTCATCTGTGTAACCAGTATCTGGCGAACCTGTGTCCGAACGCGCGTTGCGTTGGCGCGGCCTACCAGGGAGCGTTCGCCGAGTTCATGCCCATCCCCGCCCACGCCATCCGCATGGGGAACGTGGTGAAGATACCCGACGGCCTCTCCTCCCGCGCGGCGGCGCTGACCGAGCCGCTCAGTTGCGTGATAAACGCCCAGAGCGTCGCCAGGGTGGGCGTCGGGGTGAGCGTGGTGGTCGTGGGCGCGGGGCCGCTGGGGTGTATGCACGTCCAGGTGGCAAGGGCGCGCGGCGCCAGACAGGTCATCGTGGTCCAGAGGTCCCGGCCGCGGTGCGAGATGGCGGCCAGGTTCGATGTGGACGCCGTGATCTGTGCCGAGAGTGAGAACGCGGTCGAGCGAGTGATGGAGTTGACGGAGGGTCGAGGGGCGGACCGCGTGATCGTCTGTGCCCCCGATCGCCAGGCCCAGGAGCAATCGGTCCAACTGGCCGCCAAGGGCGGGGTGGTGAGTCTGTTCGCCAGCCTGCCGAAGGGGGCCTCGGAGATAACCCTCGATAGTCGCCTCATCCACTACGGCCAGATTTCGGTCGTCGGCTGCTCCGACTCCACCGGGCCACAGGCCCAGGAGGCCCTCGACCTCCTGGCACACGGCGCCGTGGATGCCGACAAACTCATCACCCACGAGGTCACGCTGGAGAACATCCTCGAGGGGATCGAGATAATGCG